>JAOUJM010000356.1 GCA_029883265.1 Gammaproteobacteria bacterium | reverse complement strand
TTATAACATCCAGCCGCTGATTGATTTACTCGATGATGACAAACTGGGATCTATTGCGGCCGACGCTTTGAGTACGACCTTACTCATGTTCGACGCCTATCACGATGTCATAGATAAAGCAAAAAGCAATCAACATGCACAACGAGTGGTCGATGCTTGGGCCAATGCCGAGTGGTTTACGCGTAAAGACGTCATGCCTAAAGAAATTACGGTTACGGTTTTTAAAGTACCTGGGGAAACCAATACTGATGATTTAAGCCCTGCTTCGGAAGCCTGGAGTCGTCCTGATATTCCTTTGCACGCCAAAGCCATGTTAGTGATGAAAATGCCCGATGGTTTACAAACCATTGAACAATTAAAAACCAAAGGTCATCCACTTGCGTTTGTCGGTGATGTGGTTGGCACCGGTTCTTCACGTAAATCGGCCATTAACTCGGTGTTATGGCATATGGGTGATGACATACCGTTCGTTCCTAATAAACGCCAAGGTGGGGTGGTACTCGGTGGAAAAATCGCACCAATCTTTTTTAATACCGCCGAAGATTCAGGTGCATTGCCTATCGAATGTGATGTCAGCAAAATGAATATGGGCGATGTTATTACCATCAAACCCTATGAAGGCATTGTTGTTGATGAGCAAGGCAATGAAATCAGTCAATTCGATTTACGCCCATCAACCATGCCTGATGAAGTACGGGCCGGTGGTCGAATTCCATTAATCATTGGCCGCACATTAACAGACAAAACACGCGAAGCATTAAAATTGCCAGCGTCAGATGTATTTTTACGTCCGGTTGTGCCTAAGGCAACAAAGGCCGGATTTACTTTGGCGCAAAAAATGGTGGGCCGTGCATGCGGCGTTGCAGGTATTCAACCCGGGACTTATTGTGAGCCACGTATTACCACCGTGGGTTCACAAGATACCACCGGCGCGATGACGAGGGATGAATTAAAAGAACTAGCCTGTTTAGGTTTTAGTGCCGATTTAGTTATGCAAAGTTTTTGTCATACGGCGGCTTACCCCAAACCCGTGGATATAAAACTGCAACACAGTTTACCCGAGTTTATTCAAAATCGTGGCGGCGTTGCCTTGCGTCCTGGTGATGGTGTCATTCACTCTTGGTTAAATCGCATGTTATTACCCGATACCGTTGGTACTGGCGGTGATTCGCATACACGTTTTCCCATTGGCATAAGTTTTCCCGCAGGTTCTGGTTTAGTGGCCTTTGGTGCTGCGTTAGGTGTCATGCCATTGGATATGCCCGAGTCGGTACTGGTGCGTTTTAAAGGCAAAATGCAACCCGGCATTACTTTGCGTGATTTAGTTCATGCCATTCCTTATGTCGC
Source organism: Gammaproteobacteria bacterium (assembly GCA_029883265.1). Taxonomy (GTDB): domain Bacteria; phylum Pseudomonadota; class Gammaproteobacteria; order S012-40; family S012-40; genus JAOUJM01. The sequence continues at coordinate 2,491 of JAOUJM010000356.1, read as the reverse complement.
AATTCAAAAAGGTTTGCTTACAGTTGCTAAAGAAGGTAAGAAAAATATTTTTTCTGGTCGTGTGCTTGAGATTGAAGGCTTGCCTGATTTAAAAGTCGAGCAAGCATTTGAACTTGCCGACGCATCAGCCGAGCGTTCTGCCAACGGCTGTACGGTTCGTTTAAACAAAGAACCCGTCATGGAATATTTGGAATCCAACATCACTTTATTGAAATGGATGATTGCTAATGGTTATGAAGACAAGCGCACGATGCAACGCCGTATTGAAGCCATGCAAGCCTGGTTGCAAAAACCAGAATTGTTAGAGCCCGATGCTAATGCTGAATATGCGGAAGTCATTGAAATCGATTTGAATGACATCAAAGAACCAATTCTATGTTGCCCTAATGATCCCGATGACGCGAAATTACTTAGCGACGTGCAAGGCGAAAAAATTGATGAAGTCTTTATCGGTTCGTGCATGACCAATATTGGCCATTACCGGGCTGCCGGTGAAATGCTGTCGGACGCCACCAATCTTCCAACGCGCATGTGGATTGCACCACCCACAAAAATGGACGCGCATCAATTATCGGAAGAAGGTTATTATTCCATTTTTGGTAAAGCCGGTGCGCGTACGGAAATGCCGGGTTGTTCATTATGCATGGGCAATCAAGCGCGAGTAGGGGATAATACTACGGTGGTATCAACGTCGACACGAAACTTTCCAAATCGATTAGGCAAAGGCGCAAATGTGTATTTGGCGTCAGCAGAGTTGGCTGCGGTGGCTGCTCGTTTGGGTAAAATTCCAAACCAACAAGAATACATGGAATATGCATCACGCATCGTGCCCATGTCAGATAATATTTATCGTTATCTCAATTTTCATGAAATAGCCGAATATAAACAAGTCGCGGATAAAGTGATTCCAATTGTGACAGAGAATTAATTCAATAAAGACATCAAATAGAAAAAGCCAGCATCGATTGATCGCTGGCTTTTTTATTGCTTAGTCATCGTTGTAAATATACACTCTAGAAGTAGCGGTAGTAATGCTGGTTCCTATTGGATTTGAGAGTTGCACGTCAAAATATTCAAGTGACTCTGCGGTACCATCGTTGGTGATATTGACGGTAATTATTTTATCAGTGCTATCGCCGTCGGACCAATTCAAGGTGCCACTGGTCGTTGTGTAGTCACTAGCCGCAAGCGCAGTTCCAGCAACCGTAGTGTAATCAACACTAATCGCTCCTATTCGATGCGCGTCACGTTTCACAATAATATTGATACTGGTACCATTTTCAGCAATACCATAGACGGTGTTGTATAAGCGTACAGTGGAGTCGTCATTATAAATATATATAGTTGCAATGGCATCACCAATTGATGTCCCTATAGGATTGGACAATTGCACAGTAAAATTTTCCAAAGATTCAAGCGTTATGTCATTAATAATGGGGACTGTAATTGTTTTGGGTGTTGCATCACCATCGCTCCAATTCAATGTGCCGCTGGTGGTGGTGTAGTCACTGCCAGCAATCGCAGTATTGGCGACGGTGGTATAATCAACGCTCACGGCTCCAACATTTTTACCATCACGGGCCACTGAAATAATAGCATTTCCGGCATTTTCTCGGTATCCAATAATAGTGTTTACAACACGGATACTGGAGTCATCGTCGTATACATAAACCGTTGCCGTAGCATCGCCGATTGATGTACCGATGGGATTGGATAGTTGCACAGAAAAAGTTTCCAAGTTTTCTTGCGTGGTGTCATCGCTTAGCGGCACGATGATCGTTTTAGTGGCGGCATCGCCATCGCTCCAATTCAATGTGCCGCTGGTGGTGGTATAGTCACTGCCAGCGATAGCGGTATTGGCGACGGTGGTGTAATCGACGCTCACGGCTCCAACATTTTTACCGTCACGGGCCACCGAGATAATGGCATTCCCAGCATCTTCACGGTAGCCAATAATAGTGTTTAACACACGAATACTGGAGTCATCGTCGTATACATAAACCGTTGCCGTAGCATCGCCGATTGATGTACCGATGGGATTGGATAGTTGCACAGAAAAAGTTTCCAAGTTTTCTTGCGTGGTGTCATCGCTTAGCGGCACGATAATCGTTTTAGTGGCGGTATCAGCATCTATCCAACTCAGTGTTCCGCTGGTTGCTGTGAAATCACTTGCAGTCAATGCAGTGTTAGCGACAGAAGCGTAATCCACACTTATCGCACCAACACTACTGCCTAGACGTGAGACAGTGATGTTGACGCTACCTGCATTTTCATAGATGGAGGTTTGTGTGCCAATAATAGACACACTTGCATCATTATCATCAACTATGGTTACCAAGCTGGAATTAGTATTCAGACTCGAATTTACGGCATTAGATAGCTCAACCGTGAATGTTTCGAGAGTTTCATAATTGCTGTCATTGAGTATTGGCACATTGATGGTTTTATCTGTGGAATCACCAGAGGCCCAGTTGAGTGTGCCCATTGTTGG
>JAOUJM010000109.1 GCA_029883265.1 Gammaproteobacteria bacterium | reverse complement strand
AGCAGAAGCAGAAGCAGAAGCAGAAGCAGAAGCAGAAGCAGAAGCAGAAGCAGAAGCAGAAGCAGAAGCAGAAGCAGAAGCAATAATTGCGCGGGCGCAAGAAGACGCGACACAATTGGAGTCGAACCAAAGTGAAAAGCGTTTAGGTGCACTAGTGGATCGGTTTACCCAAATAGACTCCGAATCAAACGAAGTTGAACAAGAAACAGAGTCGGAATCGACCTAAGGCAAGCAAACATGGCCGCAGAGCGGATTCAAAAAGTATTAGCACGCGCCGGTTATGGCTCACGTCGTCAAATTGAAGCCTGGATTAGTGAAGGTAGAGTCAATGTCAATGGCAAGACAGCGCAATTAGGCGATAGCATCACGCCGAATGACCGGGTCAAATTTAATGGAAAATTGGTCTCAAAGTCGCGTTTATTCAAGAAAAACACGCGCATTTTGATGTATCACAAGCCTGAAGGTGAGGTATGCTCGCGCTCAGATCCAGAAGGACGGCCGATTGTGTTTAATCAATTGCCCAAACTTCAAAACGGACGATGGATTTCCATTGGACGTTTGGATATCGCCACCACTGGATTATTGTTATTTACCACCGACGGTGAGTTAGCCAACCAGTTTGCCCATCCTAGTTTTGCATTAGAGCGTGAATATGCCGTACGTATATTAGGCGAAGTTAGTGACGAAGCCATACGACAACTGCAAGCCGGGGTCATGCTCGAAGATGGCCCTGCTCATTTCGATAGTATTATTAAAGGTGGTGGTAAGGGCGCAAATCATTGGTATCATGTGGTTATTAAGGAGGGACGAAACCGTGAAGTCCGGCGTTTATGGGAATCCCAAGGGGTGACCGTGAGTCGATTAATTCGTGTGAGGTTTGGCCCTATTAATTTGCCCAAAGGATTAAAACAAGGTAAACACAGAGAATTAACTGATAAAGAAGTCGATCAAATACAGCGCACTATCAAAGGCAGCGACGCTTAATGTGCGCGTAAAATGCGTTGTTTCTGGCGTTGCCAGTCGCGCTCTTTTTCGGTTGCTCGTTTGTCATAAAGTTTCTTACCCTTAGCCAATCCTATTTCAATTTTGGCCATGGAATTTTTCCAATAAAGTTTTAACGGCACAATGGTGTAACCTTTACGCTCCACCGCGCCAAACAAACGATCGACTTCCTTGCTGTGCAATAATAATTTACGACTACGCAAGGGATCAGGGTTGATATGGGTTGAAGCGGTTTGCAAGGGCGTAACATGAGCGCCAAATAAATAAGCCTCACCATCTTTTAACATGATATAAGCTTCATTGATTTGCACGCGCCCGGCGCGTAGGCTCTTTACTTCCCAGCCTTGCAATACCAGTCCAGCCTCTAAAGTGTCTTCAATGAAATAGTCATGACGTGCACGCTTATTAACAGCGATAGTGCTGTTCGTCTGTCCGGGTTTTTTCTTTGTATTGTTCATGATCCGTGTACAACAATTAAAACGGACGCTTATTTTAGCATAAGCAGCCTAATGTCCGGAATATTTTTATATTGAAGATCAGAAATGCGTGAACTAGTCATGTCTAGCAATAGAACCAATGAGTAATATTTCTGCTATGAATCGCCTAAAAAAAGAGGCCGCAGATATGCGGCCAAGACGACGAGACGAAAAATTTCACGGTGCCATTTTGAATGACTTAAAAGTCCCCGCCAGTTCCCCAGATTCTTTGTACTTGGTTTCTACTAGTTGTGATGCCAAGCCTTAACCCAATCGTGATCATTACAAAATTCTGTAGACAGTTGTGAAACTTTTTGGTGGCGAATTGTGTTTCTCAACATCTATTTTTTTAACGTGCGCTGCAAAAAAAAATGAACGCCTTCACAATGGTTTTGTGACCGAGTCTACAAAAACTTACAGGTTAATTTCGAGGTATTAATCCCGCTTGAGGTAAATAGATGACCTCTAAAACACAGATAAATGCAACGTACCGCGGTCTTGTTGTTGCTTTAATGATCGAAGCAAGTCATTGATGCAACCAATAAAAATTTACAGGAAAATATTCAGGTAAAATAATGTTACATTTTGTTTAATTCTAAGGGGATACGCTATTTTTTTTAAAATATAGAGTGTTAGAATGAGTCGACTACCACCTCATGGAAAGCACTAGGCCATTCTTAATCCTATGATAAAACCAAAAAAGCAAAGTCCAATCGAAAACAAAGCAATGGAAGATGATCTGATCCGTCAGCTTTATGCCACCGTCGGTCCCTCACTGTTGGCCTCATTTTTTCTTGCATCGGTTTTGGTTGTCTACCAGTGGGGACGTTTCTCACCTTATCATTCACTGGGATGGTTCACGTTCATAGTTTCGGTTTTAACCGCACGTTGGATTGTTAGTCAGCGTTTTAACCATGTGCAAGAACAAACCCAATTGAGTCGATGGAGAACAGTGTATCGGGTTTTAATATTGACCACAGGTCTCGCTTGGGGTAGCAGTACCAGTTTTTTATATATGAATGATGATCCGGCGTTTGAAATGGTCATTGTTTTATTGATTGCGGGTATAACCGCTGGGCCAATCGGTTCTTTGTCGAGAATTTTTAATTGTTATTTGATTTTTGTAGTAAGCGCCTTAACACCACTTCTATTTTATTTCATAATTAGTGAAAACGAGAATAGTGGTGTAATGGCAGGACTCACTGCTTGTTATGCTATTTTTCTTTTAGGTTTGGGGCGTACGATGTATGGTTCGAATCTTAACAGTCTAAAGCTATCCTTTGAAAATAAGAATTTAATTCAACATTTAAAACAAGAGCAGGAAAAAACCAATCGTTTAAACCAAAATTTGCAAATCGAAATTGATGAACGTAAGCGTGCAGAATTGGACTTACGCGCAAATAAATCCAGGTTATACCGCAGTCATGAATTCGCAAAAATTGGTAATTGGGATTGGGATTTGGATATGGACGAAGTGTTCTGGTCTGAATATGTTTCAGTTTTATTTGGCGATGACAAGCATGAACAGATTACTAGTTTCGAAACGTTTGTGAAAAGAGTTCACCCGGATGATCGAGAACGTTTTGTACAAAAACTCGATGATTGTTTGAAAAAAGGTGAGCAATACGAGTTACAACACCGTGTGATTTGGCCGGATGGCAGTCTGCACTGGATTCAACAAAAAGGTAATGTATTAAGAAAATTGGATGATGAGCCTTCGCACGTACTATGCGTGGCACAGGATATCACTGTTCAAAAAGAAGCAGAGCAAGCACTGAGTTTAAGTCGATCTCGGCTTGAACATTTAGTCAGTCTGAGTCCAGTGGTCATTTATACCTGTCATGTAATGGATGCCGTACAAGTCACTTTTGTGAGCGATAATATTTTTGATCTAACGGGATTTGCGCCGGAAGACTTCTTAGGCGATTCGAAGTTTTGGTTGGATCATATTCACCTCGATGATAATGAAAAAATTTCCAATGATCTAAAAATCGTGCTCGACAAAGGCGCGCATAGTTATGAGTATCGCTTCAAACGAGCGGATGGAAGTTATGTGTGGATACATGATGAAATTCGCGTAATTACAGATGAGCAAGGTAAACCACAGGAAATCGTCGGTTGCTGGAGCAATATCGACACACGAAAAGTCACTGAAAAAGCATTGCAAGCGGCTAAAGATGAAGCCGAAATTGCTAATCATGCTAAATCCATTTTTCTCTCTAGCATTAGTCATGAGATTCGCACGCCCATGAATGCAATTTTGGGATTTGGCCAACTATTGCTTTCCGATCAGCAGCAATCCCTGCACGAAACGCATCGCGATTATGTGCAACAAATCGTATCCAGTGGTCGTCATTTGCTAGATTTAATTAGTGAAGTATTAGATCTAGCCAAAATTGAAGCGGGCCGGTTGAGTGTTAAATCTGAAGTGATTTCTATATATGATTTAGTTCAAGAAACCATTAGACTGGCAGAACCCATTGCAGCCAATCAACAAATTCAAATTGATTCGAATTATGAAGAATACTCAGAGCAATATATATTTGCGGATCATGTTCGTTGTCGTCAGGTATTGTTAAATCTAGTATCCAATGGAATTAAATACAATCGACGCAAAGGCCAAGTGAGTATTCGTGTAGAAACATTGGCTAACCACCATTATCGTATTAGTGTCACCGACTCAGGTTATGGAATACCTACACATAAACAAGAGCAACTATTTCAATATTTTAATCGACTCGGTGCTGAGGCCAGCAATATAGAAGGTACTGGCATCGGACTGATTATTTCGCGCGAATTGGTCGAATTAATGAATGGACGCATTGGTTTTAATAGTGAGGCCGGCGCGGGTAGTACGTTTTGGATCGAGCTTCCTGAAGGCGCATTGGAAAATGAATCCTCCACCTATGATATTCATCAAGCACAAGAGCAAACAAAATCTGAAAATATTGTTGCGGATATAGGTGAGCAAAAAACAATTCTGTATGTCGAAGATAACCAAGCCAATCAACGACTCATGAATGAGATTATTCGTCATTTTCCTGATTTGTTTTTAGTCATTAAACGCGATGCGGAGTCTGGTTTAAGTTACGTCCGACAAAGCCCACCAGATTTGATCATATTGGATATTAATCTTCCTGGTATGGATGGATATGAGGCCTTGGAGTTATTGCAGCAGACGAGTGAAACCAAACATATTCCGGTTATTGCATTGACGGCAGCTGCTACTATTCATGACCAGAAAAAAGGCCGACAAGCCGGATTTCGTCATTATCTGGTCAAACCAATTAATGTCAATGCACTTGCATCGGCAATAAATGAGTGTTTGCACGAAAGTGAACTTGCATAAAATGATTAGATGAAGCACAATCTGTCGTGGTTTTGTGACGAATTTCGGCAAACAAGTGTTTAACTATTTCATGGAAAATATTAACAAGTCCAAACTAGGTTTTTGTTTCATTGTGCTAATGAGTAGCGCTTGTATCAATCAAAGTGTAATTCCTCTGCCGCAGGCCAATGTTGAGAGCATATCTTGGGGGCAAGCAAAAAACCGAATTGGTAAGGATTTTGTGGATGCCGGTGACGAAATGGCCGTATCCTTCATCAAACCAGAAGAAGAAGCAATCGCTGTAATTGAAGTTGAGCAAACTTCACCTATTGAGCAACCTATGCCTTCTGGCGGCGATCTTTGTCGACCTTTGCAAATCACTACACAACTAAGTGCAACTATTGACGCTGAGCAAGTACCAAAAACCTATCGCGAAAAAATCGCCGACTTAATTTCCACTCGCTGGTATCCACCGCGTAATTTACATCAGACGCGCTGTATGCTTCGTGTTCGCCAAACGGTCAAGGGTTGTGTTAGTCATGTGCAGTTCGAGAATTGCGCGACGAATAAGCATTTGAGGCGTTCCTTGGAAAATGCAATTTTGCGTGCACAACCTTTTCCAATGATTACAACCGAGCAAGCCAGTGCCTTAGATTATCAAATCGAATTTCGGTATGATGGCTATAAATTTGCTACCAATTGATTTTTGGATGATACGAATCGGTTTTTCCCCGCGGTAATATCCCTTTGTAATTTATGTCATTAACTTGATTCGTGTACTTTAATCAAAGACAATGCATCAATCGTTTCAATGAGGATGATCATGGCTGACAAGCAAACAAGTTCCATACACGGAGAATGGTCTAGTCGCTGGGCATTTATTTTGGCTGCAACCGGCTCAGCGGTAGGTTTGGGCAATATCTGGAAGTTTCCTTATATCACCGGCGAGAACGGCGGCGGAGCCTTTGTTTTAGTTTATCTTGTGTGTATCGCCGTAATTGGCATTCCAATAATGATGGCGGAAGTCATGTTGGGGCGTCGTGGACGAAGCACACCGATCAACACTATGAAGCGCTTGGCGATGGAAGCAGGACAAAGCAAGCTGTGGTCGTTCTTGGGCTGGTCAGGCATGATTGCGGGTTTTTTGATTTTGTCCTACTACAGTGTTATTGCTGGTTGGTCATTAGCTTATATATTTAAATCCGCCAGTGGTGAATTTACCGGTTCCAGCGCGGAAACTATATCCACGCTGTTCGGTGACTTTTTAGCGCAACCTTTTGAAATAAGTCTGTGGCATAGTGTATTTATGTTAATTACTATGGTGGTGGTTGCGCGGGGTGTACGCCATGGCTTGGAAAAGGCCGTGCGATTTTTAATGCCGGCATTGTTTGTTCTTTTACTTATTATGGTTGGCTATGCCATGAATAGTGGCGCGTTTAGTGATGGTTTACGTTTTTTATTTAGCCCGGATTTCAGTAAAATTACCGGTCCCGGAATTTTAGTTGCCATGGGTCATGCGTTTTTTACCCTCAGTTTAGGTATGGGCGCGATAATGATTTATGGTTCTTATTTGCCACAAAATACGTCGATCGCACAAACCACATTTTGGATTGCAGGCGCAGATACCGTAGTCGCATTGCTCGCGGGCATGGCGATATTTCCGATTGTGTTTGCCAATGGTCTGGAGCCGGGATCAGGACCAGGATTGATTTTTGTGACACTTCCCATTGCGTTTGGACAAATGCCAGGTGGGTTATTTTTCGGTACATTGTTTTTTATTTTGTTATTGTTTGCTGCATGGAGTTCAGCGATTTCGCTCATCGAGCCTGCAGTAACATGGTTAGTAGAGAATCGTAATATGCAGCGTTTCAAAGCCTGTGTCTATGCCGGCTTGGCAACTTGGTTATTAGGCATGGGCACTGTGCTTTCTTTTAACCAATGGGCCGAGATAAAAATTTTTGGAAAAACATTTTTCGACAATTTAGACTTTCTTACATCGAATATCATGTTACCGCTGGGTGGATTGTGTATTGCAATTTTCGCAGGATGGTTGTTGCCGCGCTTGATGAGCGCGGATGAACTTGCCATGAAAAGTGACAGTCAATACGAACTGTGGCGTTTTCTCGTGCGTTATATCACACCGATTGGCGTGGCGATTGTCTTTTTAAAAGCAGTGGGATTCATTTAAGTTATATGCAAAGCATTAAACGATCTGCTTTAGTGCCTTATAGTGCGGCACAAATGTTTGCTATTGTTGACGATATCGAAGCCTATCCTGAGTTCTTGCCGTGGTGTAAGTCGACCAATATTTTGGAACGTGAGCAGTCGCAGGTTCGTGCGAGCATTGAATTATGCAAAGCAGGTATACACAAAACCTTTACCACCTTGAATCGTCATCTTCCTGGTGAATGCATAGAAATGAATTTGGTTGATGGCCCGTTTAAACATTTACACGGTCAATGGCAGTTTCAAGCCATGAATGAAACTGCATGCAAAATATTATTTGATATTGAATTTGAGTTTTCGAGTGGTTTGTTGAATAAAACACTAGGTCCTGTTTTTGGGCAAATTTGTAACTCACTCGTTGAAGCATTTATACAACGCGCCAGGAGTTTGTATCAACATGGATAAACCCATGATAACCGTTGAAGTAGCTTATGCTTTGCCAAATGAGCAAGTGATTATTGAATTAAAAGTTGAGCAAGGCGCCACGGTTAAACAAGCCATTGACTTATCAGAGATTACTGAGCGTTATTCAGACATTGAGTTGGCAGGCAAAAACAAAGTAGGAATTTTTGGAAAAATATCCAGGCTCGACCAAATATTACGCGAGAAAGATCGCGTGGAAATCTATCGACCATTAATTGCCGACCCGAAGGAAGTTCGGCGTAGGCGGGCAGCTGAAGGAAAAAAAATGCGTAAAGGTGCGGCGAGTGAAAATACTACTAATGAAGGCGACTCATAATTGCCGATCTATTTTCACCAAGGTTTCATTTTCGAAATATATAGTAACCCGTTGACGTTTCGTGACTTCGCGTGTATTGCCCGGTTGCAAAGTATAAATATAATCCCAACGGTTAATATGAAAAGGATCTTGCAGAAGCGGTGTACCAAGAATAAACCTTACTTGTCGCTTGGTCATACCAATTGCTAATTGATCTAAGCCCTCTTTATCAATAACATTACCCTGTTGAATATCAATAGTGTGGATGGTGCAAGCAGAGAGCAAAAGACCACACAGGATAACGGTTAAGAATTTCAAGCGCATAGTAACACCTAGGTAATTAGCAAGCGGCGATTTTAACGTGTTTGTCCTTGATATGCCAGGGTGAATATAGGGGCAACTTTTGACAAGTGACAATCTAAAAAAAGCCGGTTTAAAGGCCACGGTTCCGAGAACCAAGGTCCTTCAAATTCTTGAGCAAAAACAGAACCAACACCTCACCGCAGAATCGGTTTATAAGATTCTTCTGGAATCAGGCAATGACGTTAGCCTGGCAACTGTGTACCGTGTACTTACTCAATTTGAAGAAGCGGGTTTAGTCTCCCGACATCGCTTTGAAGATGGTCACGCTGTGTTTGAGCTAAATGATGGTGGTCATCATGATCACCTGGTATGTCTCCAATGCGGAACGGTTGCTGAGTTTATTGATGATTCCATTGAGCAACGTCAGCGTGAAATAGCCAAGGATGCAGGATTTGAGATGACGGATCATAATTTGACAATTTATGGACTTTGCAAAAAATGCCAATAAAATTATTTTTGAACTAAACTTAACTAAGTCTATCCAATAACTTATCCATAACTATCTGCTTCAGGTGAGGGGGGGCATGATAGATCTTCATTGCCATTTACTTGCGGGACTAGACGATGGTCCTAGCGAAATCAGCGACGCGATTGATATGGCGCGCACAGCTATTGAAGATGGTATTGACTGTCTGGTTTGTGCACCGCATATTACGCCAGGCGAATTTGAAAATGACAAAAAAAGCATCTCCCAGGCTATGAGTCAATTGCGTAGCGCGATTGTTGAGCATGGATTGCCCATCAAACTATTTTACGGCGCAGATCTGCGCATACACGATGAAATTTTGTCAGGCCTTCAGCAGGAATTGCTTCCAACAATTAATAACAGTCGCTATTTTCTGTTAGACTGCCCTAAATGTATCGAAGATTTTTCATCGATCAGTAATATTTTGTTAAAGTGTATTGAAAAAGGTTATGTTCCTATTATTGTTCATCCCGAACGTCATAAATGGATTACTGAATATTATCCACAATTACTTGAGCTTGTAGATGCGGGCGCATGGTTACAAATTACTGCGGATAGTCTCACTGGTTATTATGGTGATGGTGCCAAATACTGGGCGAAACGTTTACTCACTGATGGTTATGTACATGTGATTGCCAGTGGTGCTCATAGCTCTGAAAAACGACCACCGATTTTGTCAGAAGCTTATGAACGTGCGAAAAAACTGGTTGGCCATGTAGAAGCATTGCATTTGGTGGAGACGCGCCCTGAAGCCGTTTTGAATGATCGCGCACCCACAACAGTTCCCATGCCGCCTGCGCTTATTAAATTGTTAACCCTGGAAACCCAGCAAATATAAATTAAGCAGCTTCGGTTTCGGAAGGTGATTCGTAAACCAATTCTACTTTGTTGTTTTCATCCACACTTTCAAGCCGAACTTTAAAACCCCAAAGTCGACCAAGGTGTCGCATAACTTCTTCAGTAGTCTGACCAAGTGGGCGGCGATTGTGCTGATAATGACGTAAACTCAAACTACGATCACCCCGACGATCGACATTATACACTTGTATATTCGGTTCGATATTGCTTAGATTATATTGTTCAGCCATTAATGAACGTATGGTCTGATAACCTGCATCGTTATGGATTGCTTCGATTTCTATATGCGAATCATTGTCATCGTCATGTATAGTGAATAATTTTAAATCTCGAATCACTTTTGGGGAAAGGTATTGTGCGATAAAGCTTTCGTCTTTGAAATTGCGCATGGCGAAGTCAAGACTGCTAATCCAGTCAGTATCAACAATGTTAGGAAACCAGTGTCGGTCCTCATCAGTTGGATATTCACAAATTCGACGTATATCGGTCATCATGGCGAAGCCCAAGGCGTAGGGGTTTATGCCATTGTAATATGGCGCATCAAAGGGAGGCTGGGATATTACATTGGTGTGTGATTTTAAGAACTCTACCATGAAACCATCGGTGACCAAGCCTTCGTCGTATAATTGATTCAAAATGGTGTAGTGCCAAAATGTGGCCCAACCTTCATTCATGACTTTGGTTTGACGTTGTGGATAAAAATACTGGGCAACTTTTCGCACAATGCGAATCATCTCACGTTGCCAAGGTTCTAAGAGCGGGGCATTTTTTTCAATAAAATACAGAATATTTTCTTGTGGCTCCTGAGGGTATCGGTCAGGTCGTTCTTTTTCATGTACCGGTTTATAGTTAGGAATCGTTTTCCATAATTCATTAACCTGTGTTTGTAAATAGGCCTCTCGTTCTTTTTGCCGAGCCTGTTCTTTACGAAGCGATAAACGTTGTGGACGTTTGTAGCGATCAACACCATAATTCATTAATGCATGGCAGGAGTCCAAGATATCCTCGACTGCAGCCGTACCAAAGCGTTTTTCACACTTGGTAATATATTTTTTTGCGAATAACAGATAATCAATAATCGCATCCGCTGATGTCCATTGCTGAAACAGATAATTATTTTTGAAAAATGAATTGTGTCCATAACATGCATGCGCTATAACCAATGCTTGCATGGTCATGGTGTTCTCTTCCATCAAATAGGCAATACAGGGGTCAGAGTTAATAACAATTTCATAAGCGAGTCCCATTTCACCACGCTTATAACGTTTTTCGGTTTCGAGGAATTGTTTTCCAAACGACCAGTGGTGATAGCCGACTGGCATACCCACTGATGAATACGCGTCCATCATTTGTTCGGCAGTTATGACCTCAATCTGGTTTGGATAGGTATCGAGGCGAAAGTCTTTTGCGATTCGATTGATCTCTTTATCATAGATTTCTAACAGCTCAAAAGACCATTCGGAACCTGTAGATAAGGGTTTTTTCTCTACCATTAGACTGCAACCTTATGCTGTTCTTTCTTGAATAATTCACGAAATACCGGATAAATATTTGCCACAGTTTCTAAACGCTGCATAGCAAAATTAGGAAAAACATTTCTCACATTTTCATATTCATACCAAAGACTTTGATGGCTGTCAGGCGTGATTTCGACATATGCGTAGTGTTGCACCAGGGGCATGATCTTGCTCATTAGAATATCTTTGCAAATGGGGGAATCGTCATGCCAGTTATCACCATCAGATGCTTGAGCTGCATATATATTCCACTCATTCGTCGGATAGCGAGCAGTTACAATCTCGTGCATTAAATTGAGAGCGCTGGAAACAACAGTGCCACCGGTCTCACGTGAATAGAAAAAATCGTGTTCATTTACTTCTTTTGCGGTGGTATGGTGACAAATGAATACTAAATCAATTTTTTCATAGGTGCGGGTTAGAAACAAATACAATAAAATAAAAAACCGTTTGGCCATGTCTTTTTTTGATTGATCCATGGAACCTGAGACATCCATTAAACAAAACATGACAGCTTTAGTGGTCGGTTTGGGTTGATCAACACGATTATTGTAGCGTAAATCAAAGGTATCGATAAAAGGCACGGCGGCTATTCGGCGTTTAAGCTCTTCGATTTCTGCCTTTAGATCAAGCACGATCTGGTCGGTGGCATTGTGAATATGTAGTAAACGTTCTAATTCCTCTTCCGCGTCTTTTAATCGTAATTTATGTGGACCTCTGAGGGCAATGCGTCTAGCGTATGCGCCCCGTAATGAGCGAACCACGTTGATATTACTGGGGATGCCGTCGTTGGTGAATCCTGCGCGCACTTTTCTATTTTCATAAATCGTTGCTAGTTGGCGTTTGACTAGGTTAGGCAGTTCCAAGTCTTCAAAGAAAAATTCCATGAATTCTTCTTTGCTTAACTCGAATACAAAATCATCCATGCCATCGCCCTGGTTGCTGGCTTTATTACCTCGGCCTTTTCCTTTTTGGCCGGAAGGGCGGGGAACACGATCACCCGGAATGAATTCGCGATTGCCTGGATGGATAATATCGCGTATTCCACCAGAGCCATGATAAATTGTGGGTTCCGAAATATCTTTGGCAGGGATGGAAATTTTCTCACCGCCTTCGATATCGGTAATGCTACGACCCGCAACCGCATCTGCGACTGCTTTTTTGATTTGAGTTTTATAACGTTCGATGAAGCGCTGTCGATTCACAGCGCTTTTATTTTTCCCGTTAGGGCGTTTGTCTACGATACGCGACACTACATAACACCCCGCTAAGATGATTTACGAACACGGAGATACCATTCACAAAGTAAACGGACCTGTTTGGCGGTATAGCCTTTCTTGGTCATGCGAGAAACAAAATCTTCATGTTTACGTTTTTCCTCGACAGAGGATTTGGTATTGAATGAAATAACCGGTAGCAATTCTTCGGTGTTGGAGAACATTTTCTTCTCAATAACATTGCGTAATTTTTCATAACTCGTCCACGTTGGATTTTTGCCGTTATTACTAGCTCTTGCACGCAAGACAAAATTTACAATTTCATTTCGGAAGTCTTTCGGATTGCTAATGCCTGCTGGTTTTTCAATTTTTTCCAATTCGTCATTGAGCGCTGAGCGATCAAACACCTCGCCGGTATCGGGGTCGCGATATTCCTCGTCTTGAATCCAGTAATCGGCATAAGTCACATAACGATCAAAAATATTTTGTCCGTATTCTGAATAGGATTCAAGGTATGCAGTTTGAATTTCTTTGCCGATAAATTCAACATATTGCGGGACTAAGTAACCCTTGATAAAAGACAAATATTTCTCTTCCACTTCTTTTGGAAATTGCTCTTGCTCAATTTGTTGTTCGAGCACATAGAGTAAATGAACCGGATTGGCAGCAACCTCGGAGTTATCATAATTAAATACACGCGATAGGATCTTAAATGCAAATCGCGTGGATAAACCGGACATACCTTCATCGACGCCTGCAAAATCGCGATACTCTTGATAGGATTTGGCGTTGGGGTCGGTGTCTTTTAGATTTTCACCATCATATACCCGCATTTTTGAAAATATGTTTGAATTTTCAGGTTCTTTGAGTCGTGATAAAACAGCAAACTGTGCCATCATTTTCAACGTGTCTGGCGCGCAAGGGGCTTTTGATAAAGAGCTGTTGAACATGAGTTTGTCATAAATTTTTGTCTCATCAGCCACTCGTAAACAATAAGGCACTTTAACAATATAAATCCGATCCAGAAAAGCTTCGTTGTTTTTATTGTTCTTAAAGCTAACCCATTCTGATTCATTGGAGTGGGCGAGCACTACACCATCAAATGGAATCGCGGCTAATCCTTCGGTACCTTTATAGTTGCTTTCTTGAGTTGCTGTGAGTAGCGGATGCAATACTTTAATGGGCGCCTTAAACATTTCCACAAATTCCAGCAAGCCTTGGTTACCTTTACATAAACCGCCGGAATAACTATAAGCATCAGGGTCATCTTGTGCAAAACGTTCTAACATACGGATGTCGACTTTACCAACCAAGGATGAAATGTCTTGGTTGTTTTCATCCCCAGGTTCAGTTTTAGCAATACCTAATTGTTTTAGTATTGAAGGTTTAAGTTTAACAACACGAAATTTGCTAATGTCACCGTTGTATTCGTGCAATCGTTTGACAGCCCAAGGTGACATGATGGTATTTAAATATCGTTGTGGAATTCCATAATCTTCTTCTAAAATTTGGCCGTCTTCATCGGGTGAAAATAAACCCAACGGTGATTCATTGACCGGGGAATCTTTTAGCGCATAAATCGGCATTTTTTCCATGAGTGATTTTAATTTTTCAGCTAAGGACGATTTACCACCGCCAACGGGGCCTAGCAGATAAAGAATTTGTTTTTTCTCTTCTAAACCCTGCGCCGCGTGTTTGAAATAAGATACGATTTGTTCAATGGTTTCTTCCATGCCGTAAAATTCACGAAAGGCAGGGTAGACTTTTACCACACGGTTGGAAAATATCCGACTCAGTCTTAGGTCTTTGCGAGTGTCGAGTAATTCAGGTTTACCGATGGCAGTTAACATCCGTTCAGCAGCACTGGCATAGACAGTTGGATCGGACTTACACAATTGGAGGTACTCGTCTAGTGAGTACTCCTCTTCCTTGGTCTCTTCATATCGGTGTATGTAGTGATTAAATATGCTCATGATGATCCCCTTTTGGCGCTACATTTTGGGGCTGGTTGATGCCAGCAAACTGCGTGTAAGACTTGGCTATGTGGGAGCAAAAACTACGCCAGTCAAATTAGCGTTTAAAACTATTGCGCGTACGTTCACTTTCCATAGTAATCTAGTCGTTTATCGACACCATTCAGCACGGAATGTAACTCAGTGTTCAAATAATTTGAAAAAAACGTGACAGTAAACTGACGCGTCACAGACTGAGTTTATTTCTCATTCAATTTAATTAGATAGAGATTTTTGTTTACAGTTCATATGTTTTAACAGGGTGATTTATTCAGCAATGTTTTTGTTAGAGCACTAGCTTAACAGGATGAATTCATTGAGGATTAGATAATTAGCATTCACTAATAACAATAAATTTAATGACCCGTCATAGAATTAACCAATTAGTTTATTGCTCTACTGTGGGTTATAAATAAATCAACAGGTGAAGGTGGTCATGTCAAACACAAACATTTCAATTCATTCAAGTACCAATCAATCCAGATCATTTCTTATTCAGAAAACCATTCGCCTAGAAATAATTCAGTTTTGTTCTACTTACAACCCTGACTAAGGAGGCTGACTTGTGAAGTTACCTTTGCAAATAACAACACGTCGTTTAGATTTATCCAAAACCGCCGCTGCAATTATTCGCTCCAAAGCAGAGAAACTCGAAAGATATTATGAAGACATAATGGCTTGTCGTGTGATGGTGGAAACGCCACACAAGCACAAACAACATGGTGCAATGTATAATGTAAGGATCGATTTAACAATTCCTGGTGCGGAATTAGTCGTTCGACGCGAACCGCATCAAGACATTTACATTGCTATACGTGATGCATTTGATGCAGCAAAACGGCAGTTGCTT
>JAOUJM010000355.1 GCA_029883265.1 Gammaproteobacteria bacterium | reverse complement strand
CTGCGAAACAAAAAGCGTTTGCCTTGTGCAGCCGCCTGATGAATTTTTTTTGCAAACTGATCCAAGTCGCTTTGTTGAATACAATCCACCACACAACAATGATTTTTTTCCAAGGCCATTAACTGTGGCAAACAATCACCACGAACCTCTTGCAAACTAAAATGTTTAACTTCACTCGCAGGAATGCGACCCTTGGTTTTTTCCTCGACATAGTCGGGCATATAACTATGCTTATATGCAAAAACCGAATCATTAGCAAATTCGGTTTGATGCACCGGCACAGCTTCACCATCGACTATAAGATAATGAATGCCATTATTGGTAATGCGTCCACCTTCAAAGAAAGCCGGAATGAGAAAATGCGCATCGAACGGACCCATTTCTTCTTCGATGACATCGGTTTCTACAGGATAGTGACCACGCAATGTCGAATCAGAGCGACTAACCATAATAGGATTAATTGCTTTACCGACTGCTTTCAACTCAAGCAATGCTGCCCGCAGGTTTACACACACCTCACGCGTAATTGTTGCCGCTTGTTGCGCTTCCATACCACGCGTATTGGTCAACACAAAAAACAACGGCGAATCATCCGTGAGAGCGGTCTTGATGGTATCCACATCCCATTGGGTTAATAACAAACAACCATGTACGGTTTGTGAACCGGTAGGATCATCATCCAGAACAACAATCTTAGTTTCAGTCATGAGTTCGTCCTATGGCTAAATCTCTATTCATCATTAACAGCGCAAGACACTGTCTTGCGCTGTTGCCTATTTGCCTAGCGTAATTATTCCGTCTTGATTGCCGCCGTGACCATTGCTTCGGCAGTAATGCCATTAAAGTCCATGATTTCTGCAGGCGATGCTGTGGTCTCACCACGTTTCCAGCAAAAACTTTCGCGCTTAGTGGCACGAGTACGTAGTAGTACCGGCTCCAAACTGGCGCTAGGGCCACCACTGACTGCCAACAACACATCAGCATCGAATAAGGCATTAAATTGATCATTAGGCATAAAACGATTATCCGGTTCCGATACCGTATCCCAAGCAACATCACTTGGGCGGTACAAACGTCGTGGATTTATCACGGCAACAATGCGTACTCGATAGCCTTGTGCTTCTAGCTGATCCTTCGCATCGAAAACCGGTAGAAAAACCATATCGCCGGTTGCGGCAATAACAACAGTTCCTTGATCACCTTTTTCACTTTCGTAAAGTGTGATTGCTCCATCTTCGATGCCTTTACGCGCATCCTGCAAGGAAACATAAACCGGTAAAGGACTCTTGGATGCAATGATCGCAATGCCTTTATTGAACTGCTGCGTCCCCCATTCATAAGCTGCTTGAATCGCATTTGCATCACAGGGAAACAGCGGATACATATTGCCATTACGCATTTGTGCAGCAAAATAGTTTTCAATTTCCGGACGTTGATGCGTCCAGCCATTGCGACCTTGCTCCAATGCACCCGCAGTAAACATACACATGGCTGCAGGTGTTTTGCGACGTAACTCAGCCATGGCTTGAGTCACAGTTTGAAAAATCGGCCAGCCATTGATGGCAAAACTTTCGTAAGACAACCAAATCGAGCGTGAACCAAACAGGGCCAAACCCGCAGCTAAACCGGCACAAGCATCTTCGTTCAATGGCTCGTACACTTGGCCATGAGGAGTTTGGTTATACAAAGCATCTTCCGTTGGATGACGAATTTTTAATGCTTCATTGATATTCTTCATGCCCGACGCTTCGTTACCATCAGCATTAGTCACCACGTAGCGCTTATCCATTTCTCCAACAGCGCCAACAAGTGCACCCATAGCAGTTGAAGGAACTTGCTTGCTGCCAAGCTCAAAATCAATCGTTGGCAATTTACCTAACGGCGTTATTTCTAACACCGATTCTGTTACCGATGTTTTTGCAGCAGGCCCACCACCGGCACGAGAAAAATTGTCACGAACTAGTTGCCAAGCTGAAGGTGAAATCGCTCGACCTTGCAAGCCATCAATAATGTGCTGCTGATCAAGCGTGTCTGTGGGATACAAATTATGAGATTTGGAACCCACCGTGTGTACGCCAGTGCCTTTCATTTGTTTGATAATGAAACAAGTCAATGTGCCGTTCATTGCCGATTGCGCTGCTTCATTCACACCTTGCAAAACTGCTTGAGCAAACGCCACCCGCTTTTCAAATGAGAAACGCGCACTGTCGACATAAGCACCTTGCTGATGACTATCATCAAAATCTTTAGCATCAACAATTACCACTTTTTTGAAACCGTGACCACTCCAATAAGCACTCATTTCTTCATTATTCATGCGCGATACCATGGAGTGATGTTCCTGGCTATAACCATTCCAAATCAACACCGGTAGAAAATTAGTGACATCAGGATAGGCCACATTGAAATGTTGCATGGCAGAAAGAATATAGGGCTCGCCCATACCACCGTCACCCAAGGTAAATGGAAATAATTTATCGCGATGCAAAGTCGCACCAGCTAATGCAAAGTGCTGCCCTTGTCCGAGTGGACCCGCAGGCGCAAGAATACCTGGAATCGCGCCAGATAAATGCCCAAGTAAACCATGGCGTTCACGAAAACGTTCGCGCATATCCATGACCGTATTAATACCCATGGCTTCTAAAGAAGTATCGAGAAACATAGCAGAGTAAAATCCCGGCGCATGGTGACCCACCTCGGTTATAATATTAGTGTGACCCAGCATAACCAAAGCGGCATAAGCTTCGGCGCTCGAAGCGAATCCACCCGGGTGACCAGAACCCTTGGCAGCACAAACCTGCAAGGTCAAATAGCGCAAGGCATCGGCCATTAATAAGGTTTGGTAGCCCGCTTTGCTATCGCTTGAATCGCTTATAGCAGACTGGCCTTCGGCTATCACCGGACTATCACCCATGGCGTCAAACTGAGGCCACTCATTGCCAAAATACTGAATACCTTCGCAAAAACCAGGTATTGCCGCGTTTTCAAAATCAGGAATTGCAGACATCTCATTGATCTCCTTAGTGTTTTAGGATTCGTAACCTGTCGACAATTAGCGCCAGGGATTCAATTGTTCAATAATTTATTAATCACTTGCTAAACCTTAGCAAATTAGTTAGGATTTCACAATGTACAATCGTTTTCATAATGTGAAATGTAACCATGAGTGAAGCTAAAAGCAAAATTCAAGTAATTGATCGAATGGTGAGTCTGATGGACGCCCTATCCAGCTACGACAAACCTATTAGTCTAAAATTTTTATCCGCTGATACCGGCCTGCATCCATCAACCGCATTCCGCATATTGACCTCCCTGATCGAACACGGTGTGGTTGAACGCACGGATTCCAGTCATTACCGTTTAGGTACACGCTTGCTTAGATGGAGTGATCGAGTTCATACCCGTTTGGATTTACGCAGTGAAGCCAGACCCATCATGGAATGGCTATGCGAGCAAATCGACGAAACCGTCAACCTCACAGTTCGCGAAGGTGATGAAGTGGTTTATGTGGAACGTGTAACCGGTCGCCGCGCCATCCGCGTCGAACAAGTCATCGGTAGTCACGCGCCGCTGCATGTCACCGCCGTTGGCAAACTTATGTTAGGCGATATGGGTGAAGCCTCGGTTCATGACTACGCCCTGCGAACAGGCTTAGGCAAATTTACTGAGAATACACTGACGACGGAAAATGATCTCAAACGAGAAGTAAAAAAAGACATCGCCAATGGCTTCGCCTTGGATAACGAAGAAGCTGAACTCGGGGTTGGCTGTATTGGTGTGCTGATCAGAGATGCAACCGGAAAAGTCGTCGCCGGTTTATCGGTATCCGCGCCCATCGAACGACGAAAACCCGAATGGATCGCAAGTGTG
>JAOUJM010000354.1 GCA_029883265.1 Gammaproteobacteria bacterium | reverse complement strand
GCTGGAGAACAGGGTGACGCAAAAACCGAACAGGCCGGAAATCAAACTTGGACGGACCACCGTCATGCAGGCGGCGTAAAACAATTGCAGGAGTAGCAGGGTCCGTGCGCCGGAGCAGGGCAGGTCCACCAACACATCTTTTTGGTTAAGCAGAATACGCACGCCGTGGCAACTGACGTTGTCGAACAGACCACCCAGAATCAGACAGGCGCTCCCGGCAGAGAGCGATTGCAGGCCGAATCCAATTGTGTGTTGCATCACTCGTTCCAACGGCAAAGCGAACAGAAAGCAAATCGCCAGCCAACCGGGGGAGATGGGCCGTTCTCTATGTTGAGCACCGGCAAGAGTGGCCAACGCGTAGACATCGATCACCAATGCCAAAGCGCCGATGATGTTGACGGCGAGGACCTGACCGGTCAGTCGGATCAAAGCGGTGGCGGCCAGGAGGATGACCGCCCACCGGGTATTCTCAGGGTGGGAAAGATTGCGGGGACTGGTGACACTCCACAAAAACAACCCGGCACAGACCAGGAATATGAAACCCCCTTTGGAGTCGTACGCCGGGTCCTGCCAGGTTTGAACCAACCAGTGGATCGGTTCGTAGGCCAGGACCAGTGCGGCCGTTCCAAAGATCAGGCCGGGCAGAAAACGTGGAGCTTGGAGATGTATGCGTGCATTAATCATGCGCGCAGTATCAAACCTTTGGATGCAGGGATTATGGTGGGTAAGCGGAGTTTCTCAGGAAGTTTTGTGCAGATTTTGTGCAGGAAGTCGTAAAGAAGCTTATTTAAATTCTATTTGAAGAAGTCTTGCAAGC
The DNA here is from genome assembly GCA_029883265.1 of Gammaproteobacteria bacterium. Lineage (GTDB taxonomy): Bacteria > Pseudomonadota > Gammaproteobacteria > S012-40 > S012-40 > JAOUJM01. The sequence goes on along the minus strand of JAOUJM010000354.1, from coordinate 3,056 downwards.
TGCCAGGAAAGGGGAATCGAGTGAAATGGTTTGCGAGGATGGGGGCGACTATGATGGACTTGGTTTTATTTGTCTTATTCACAATTGGCGGGGGCATGTTGCTCTTTCGCTTGTCGGCGCGCAGAGCCCGGACCAATACCAAATTGTTTCTTGAAGGCTTTGCGAAATGCCGCCTCGCTTTGGTAACCACAGTCCTCGGCGATCTGCATCACCGACTCGTTGCCTGCTGTCAGCGTGTTATAGGCCTGTTGCATCCGCCAACTCATGACATATTCCATTGGCGACATATCGAGCATTTGTTTGAATTTATCAGCAAACGCGGAGCGTGACATTCCTGCCTCTTCAGACAGGGTTTGTACAGTCCAGTTTTTTGCGGGTTGTTTGTGAAAGCTTGTCAGCGTCTTGCTCAGCCTTGGATCCTTCATGACAGCAATATAACCCTGGTCATTAGCGTTTAGCTGCATGTATGCTCGAATCGCTTCGATAAACAAGATGTCCGACAAGCGATCAATAACTGCATTCGAACTCTCTCCAGCAGACTCTACTTCGTTAATCATCAGATTAATGACGCTGCCCAAGTTTGACCCGGCAGAATCTTTAGTCGGGAACACCATGATATTCGGCATCGCATCTAAAATCGGGTTCCAATAATATTGAATAAATTCGCATTGGCCACAAATCAATGATGTGGGTTCCCCCTCTGCTCCCTCTCCAGCAGGTTTGTTTCGTGGTAAATCATCCGGCGGTAGCTCTGAGCTACAGGTTACATAGTGAGGCGTGTTGCGCAAACAAATGACCAGGTCGCCGGAATGCAGTTCGGTAGGTTTGGGTATGTCTGGCGTGTGTAACCAGCAATCACCATGGGCAATCACATGAAAGCTGACCTGAAGGTTCAGCGGCTCGATATCAATAACCCACTGTTCGCAAAACTTAGCGTGTAAAAAGACTTTAGAGGTCAGTCGAAGCGTTTTCAGTACATCGTTCAGGATATCCATGCGACGCATTATACAAAAATTCTGGACGATTTGACATAAATCACGGGTAAGAGGACATATTTTCTGCGCTTATTAGCCCCTATATTACAGTCACTCATCAAGCTAATCCGATGGGAGGGACTAAAACCATTATCAAGCTTATTAGAGGAGAGAAAGTATGTTCACTAAAAAACGTTATCCATTTGGCAAAACATTACTTACTGCGATTTTCCTGGCAAGCATGCTGACTCATGCCCACGCCGAATTACCCAACCCCGGTATGTCCTTTGATCCCAAACGTACCGCAGTGGTCGTAACGGATCCGCAAAATGACTTTCTCAGTGAGAAAGGTGTGACTTGGGGTGTCGTTGGCAAGAGCGTCGTCAAAAACAACACGGTTGCAAACATTGAAAGTTTAATCAAGGCGGCAAAGAAAAACAATGTGCCGGTATTTGTGTCACCTCATTACTATTATCCGACCGATCACGGCTGGCACTTTGAAGGTGCATTGGAGCATTTGATGCATAGCATCAAGATGTTTGATCGAAAAGATGCCTTAAGCCTGAATGGTTTCGAAAACTCAGGGGCCGATTGGTTAGCACGATATAAGCCCTATATCGAAGACGGCAAAACCGTCATCACCAGCCCACACAAAGTGTACGGCCCGGAAACGAATGACCTGGTTTTGCAATTGCGGAAACGAGGCATCGATAAAGTGATTTTAGCTGGGATGTCTGCCAACCTGTGTGTCGAATCACATCTGCGAGAATTACTGGAACAGGGTTTTGAGGTGACGATTGTCAAGGATGCCACTGCTGGCGCTCAGGTTCCGGAAGGAGATGGTTATGAGGCTGCTCTGGTGAACTTTAGATATTTGGCAAGTGCCGTTGTTTCAACCAAAGATGCTGTTAAAGCAATTACCAACAAGGCAACGCTTAAATAAATTCAATAAACATTCAAACTAACCGGGAGGAGTAATCATGCAAAATAAAATATTATATTCACCTAAAGAATTGCAAAAACTGGCTGGCGAAGGCAAAGTCGTTATTATTGATGTGCGAGATATCGAGGAATACGCCAAAGATCATATCCCTGGCGCGGTTAACATCCCAGATATGTTTTATGAATTATCCATGACAACGGATGAAGGTTTGCGTGAGATGACCGACCACTTTAAGCGGTTGTTTTCGGAAGCAGGTGTTTCAAAGGATAAAATGGCTGTCCTCTATGAAGACAGCTTGGATACCCGTTATGGCGGGTCATGTCGCGGTTACTTTCAATTATCCTATATGGGGCATGAAAATGTCGGTATTCTGGATGGTGGCCTTGTCAATTGGAAGAAAGCGGGCTTGCCGACGAATGATGAAGTTGTTACACCTGCACCAACGGCCTTCGTACCCATAATCAATGATTCCATTATGGCCACCAAGGATACGATGAAAAAGGCTCTGGAAAATCCAGACATCAAGTTGCTGGACGATCGCGATAAGGAGGAGTGGATTGGCGAAAGCTCATCACCTTACGGGGTCGATTTTGCGCCACGTAAAGGTCGTATTCCCGGTGCCAAATGGATAGAGTGGTATGATTTCATGGAAACAGATGATAGCAACTCTATTTCGCATTTTAAATCACCAGAGGCTATTCGAGAGATATGTGCGAAGCGCGGTTTCTATCCGGATGATGATATCATTATCTATTGCTTCAAAGGTGCCCGTGCTTCAAATACCTACGTCGCAATGAAAATGGCAGGCTTTAAGAAAATCCGCAATTATTATGGATCGTGGAATGAGTGGTCACGTGATATGTCTTTACCTATTGATGACAAGGTTCTTGCTGCCTGATTAGTCGCTGCCAGAATTGCTGGCGAGACAAAAACTGTCGGGGTGATTTGATTTCTATCGCCCCGACAGTTCCTGTTTTTTCTAAGAACTCAATAGATCCCTCCTCCCTTACAACCCTCCTATGCGTTTTGCTGACTATGTCCTTCAAGAGTTTTGAGAGCCTGGAAACGTGGGCATGGAGATGTATGCGTGCATTGATCATGCGCACAGTGTTAAACTTTTGAGTGCAAGGATTATGGCG
>JAOUJM010000108.1 GCA_029883265.1 Gammaproteobacteria bacterium | reverse complement strand
AGTGACTCAATCATTAAAAAAGTTAAGATCAACAATCAACTGCGTATACGCATAAAAGCGGCATTAGCACAATTTGAACTCAAACATGATGACCCTCAAGTGCGTTTGAATGCCGTTCGTAACATGGCCAAAAATAGCAACTCAAACATCATTCAGGATTTGAAAGCTCACTTAAGCGATGAAACTGATTCAAACATTATTGCGCTAATAGAAGAAACACTCGCTCTGTCGGTTTTACGTTTTGGCAACGAAAAAGAGCAACTAGAAGCTATTGAATCCTTATCCCACACCAGCAATGTCAAAGCAAAAACATTATTGAATCAAATTATCAACACCGCAGGAACTGAACACTATTCAACCACCATCATTGCCGCTAGCCGTAATGCTATAAAAAGAATCAACGATACTGAAAAACTAAACAAGAGTGTTGAAACACTTTTCTTTGGCATCAGCTTGGGCAGTGTGTTGTTATTATCCGCTATTGGGCTTGCCATCACGTTTGGCGTCATGGGCGTAATCAACATGGCCCATGGGGAGCTAATGATGCTTGGCGCCTATACGACTTATGTGGTGCAACTACTCATGCCGAACACAATTGATTATTCACTATTTGTCGCTATACCCGCTGCGTTTGTTGTTGCTGGTATTACTGGCATTTTGATTGAGCGCGGCGTGATTCGATTTCTTTATGGTCGACCACTAGAAACCTTGTTAGCCACCTTTGGTATAAGCCTTATATTGCAACAATTAGTTCGTAGCATTTTTCGCCTTTAAACCGCTCTGTGGAAACACCGAGTTGGATGAGTGGATCCATTCAAATCAATGAAATGCTCTCGCTCACATACAATCGTTTATACATTATTGTGTTTGCCTTGTTAGTATTTGCTGCTTTAATTTATGTTATGAAAAAAACTCGTCTGGGGTTGCAAGTACGAGCGGTCACACAAAATCGTGAAATGGCGCGCGCCATGGGTATTCGGTCAGGATATGTCGATGCACTGACCTTTGGTTTAGGGTCTGGAATTGCCGGTGTCGCCGGTGTTGCCCTCAGCCAACTAACCAATGTTGGCCCAAATCTCGGTCAAGCTTATATTATCGATTCATTTATGGTTGTCGTATTTGGCGGGGTTGGTAATTTATGGGGCACCTTGGTTGCCGCAATGTCCTTAGGTGTTATAAATAAATTTCTCGAACCATGGTCTGGCGCTGTACTCGCCAAAATCCTCGTCTTGGTTTTTATTATTCTTTTTATACAGAAAAAACCACGCGGCTTGTTTCCACAAAAAGGTCGTGCCGCAGAGGGCTAAACATAATGCATAACACAATTTTGTTAAAACATATTTTTATTAATAATCGCGTTCACCCGAGTGTGCTTGCCGTACTAATCACAATTGCTGTACTCGTACCGATACTTAATCTCCTAGTTCCGCCTGATTCATTTTTCCATCTATCCAGTTACAGTGTCACTTTATTTGGAAAGTATTTGGCTTTTGCCCTATTAGCATTGTCTCTGGACTTGGTGTGGGGCTACTGCGGAATTCTGAGTTTAGGTCATGCTGCGTTCTTTGCCCTAGGTGGATACGCCATGGGCATGTATTTAATGCGCCAGATTGGCGATCGCGGTGTATATGGAAACGCTGAATTGCCCGATTTTATGGTATTTCTAAACTGGCAAGAGTTACCCTGGTATTGGTTTGGCTTCGACCAGTTTTGGTTTGCCATGCTCATGGTGATTCTGGTGCCGGGATTTCTTGCACTTATTTTTGGATGGTTAGCATTTCGCTCACGTGTCAGTGGTGTCTATTTGTCGATCATAACTCAGGCATTAACATTTGCACTCATGCTTGCTTTTTTTCGTAACGAAATGGGTTTTGGTGGCAATAATGGCTTAACCGATTTCAAAGACATTCTTGGTTTTAGCTTACAAGATGATAGCACCCGCTCGGTTTTATTTGCATTGTCAGCATTCGCTTTGGCATTTTTCTATGTTGTCTGCTTACTGGTGGTAAATTCTAAAGCTGGCAAAGTGGTTACTGCCATACGTGATGCCGAAAATCGAACCCGCTTTGTGGGTTACAATGTTGAACAATACAAACTTTGGGTTTGGGTTTTTTCTGCAGTTATCGCTGGCATCGCCGGAGCACTTTATGTTCCGCAAGTCGGTATTATTAACCCGGGCGAGTTCTCTCCATTAAATTCTATTGAGCTGGTTATATGGGTGGCCATTGGTGGCCGAGGTTTTCTTTATGGCGCAATTATCGGTGCAATTGTTGTGAATGTTGCAAAATCCTATCTCACGGCAGCCATGCCTGATGCCTGGCTATTTGTGCTTGGCGCTTTGTTTGTTTTGGTCACCATATTACTGCCTAATGGTGTCATGGGGCTTATTAAAACCAAGCCAACTAAACAAGCTGATATTAACGGAGTGAAACCACATGAATCAACTTGAAAACTTTCGGGACTATTGGCGACGGGATCGTGTATTCGACTTTGTTAATCGACCGGGTTTTCGCACGGTAAACGCAAAAGAACTTGATATTGAACATGGCGTAGTGCTTTATATAGAAGGCGTGTCCGTTAGTTTTGACGGCTTTAAAGCGCTTAATGATTTAAATCTATATATTAATAACGGAGAATTACGTTGCATTATCGGGCCAAACGGCGCTGGCAAATCCACGATGATGGATGTTATCACCGGCAAAACACGCCCGGATGAAGGCCAGGTGTTTTATGGAGGCACCATTAATTTAACACAAATGTCAGAACATGAAATTGCACAAGCGGGTATTGGCCGTAAATTCCAAAAACCGACGGTATTTCCACATCACACCGTTAACGAAAATCTACAACTAGCACACGGTCAACATAAACAAATATGGAAAACATTGTTCCATCAGGAATCAAGTGAGGAAACCGATCGGAAAGATGAAATTTTGCTGTTAGTAAATTTAATAGAACAACGCAATACCTGTGCAGGATTACTATCTCATGGGCAAAAACAATGGCTGGAAATTGGAATGTTGCTTATGCAAAACCCCAATGTATTGCTTGTCGATGAACCTATTGCAGGAATGACCCACGCGGAAACTGAACGCACTGCTGAGCTGCTAACCAGTCTCAAGGGCAAACACTCGGTGATTGTAGTCGAACATGACATGGAATTTATTCGTTCGATTGCTGAAACCGTTACTGTTTTACACGAGGGCCATGTGCTTGCGGAAGGTAGCATGGATCAGGTTCAAAATAATTCAAAAGTCATTGAAGTTTATTTAGGTGATTAATATGTTAGCGCTTAATCAAGTCAATCAGTTTTATGGTGAAAGTCATACACTTTGGAATATAGATCTACAAATCAAACAAACCGAGATATTTTGTCTAATGGGTCGCAATGGTGTTGGCAAATCTACTTTGCTCAAAACCATCATGGGTTTAGTTCCCTCTCGCTCGGGAGAGATTATTTTTAACAATTCAGATATCGCAAATCGTGATGCCAGCCAACGAGCGCCTTTAGGTATTGCCTATGTACCACAGGGAAGAGAAATTTTTCCACAACTAACCGTTGAAGAAAACCTTTTAGTAGGCTTAAGTATTCAGAAGAAATTCAAACGGATTGTACCGCAAAGAATTTACGAACTTTTCCCTGTGCTCAAACAGATGCGTCTACGTAAAGGTGGCGACCTGTCCGGCGGTCAACAACAGCAACTCGCGATCGGCAGAGCCTTGGTTTTAAATCCGAGTTTACTGATTCTAGATGAACCGACCGAAGGCATACAACCAAGTATTGTACATGAAATTGCTCAAGTCATTAAAAAACTAGTGAACGAAGATGGACTAACTATTTTATTGGTTGAGCAAAAACTTGCCTTTGCACGCAAATTAGCAGATCGCTTTTGTATTCTTGACCGTGGACGCAAGGTAGCACAAGGTGAAATCAATGAACTTGATGAAGTAATGGTGAAAAAATATTTAACGGTTTAGCAATAAACGCACAAACCATCATAACTAGCTGACTGCCGCATAGTCAGCGCTACTATCAATGGAATTGTGAATGGGCAACGTTAAGGTAAACACACTTCCCTGCCCTGGATAGCTTGCGAGCACGATATCACCTTTGAGTAATTCAGCGAAACGTTTGCAAATCGCAAGTCCCAGCCCCGTACCTGCAATGGCCATATTTTGATTTTCTTTAACTTGATGAAAAGAATCAAAAACATTTTTCAGATCTTCTTTATCAATTCCTACACCGGTGTCTTCGACCGAAAAATTTATCTGATTTTGCTCAACTTGGCAGTCCAGGCGAACATAGCCTTTTTTAGTGAATTTTAGTCCATTGCTAAGCAAATTTAGAATTATTTGAAAAACTTTGGTGCGATCACTCGTCATTTCTAAAGTGGCTGGTATTTTTGCAATTATGAGTTGAATTTTTTTCTCATCAAAAAGTACTTGGTTTTGTTCCTGCAGCTCTTTAAGCAGCGAAGCGACCTTAAATGTTTCCATATGGGCTTTCATTTTGCCTGCTTCAATTTTTGATAAATCCAATATATCATTAATCAAACTTAACAAATGTTTTGCACTATTGTGTGCCATGCCTAATTGTTTTTCCTGTACTTCATTGACTGCGCCTGCCATACCCGACTTAACAATTCCAGTGAAGCCAATAATCGAATTTAAAGGTGTGCGTAATTCATGACTCATGTTTGCCAAAAATGTTGACTTAGATTTTGTTGCTGCTAACGCTCGATCTCTGGCAATGGCTAACTCATGTGTTCGCTCACTAACTAGTCCCTCAAGATTATCTCGATGTAAATTTAATTCCAATTCAATTTGTTTGCGATCTGTAATATCCCGAATCACTTGAACCGTTCCCATATTAGTTTTATCCATTGATATTGGTGATAGGGAAAAGTCTAACCAGGTATTCTTATCGACATTCTGAATTTCATAATCGTGCAATTCGATACCGTCTTTCATATGTTGACAAATTGTGCAATTTGATTCTTCTAAGGATAATGGGTGAAATACTTGATGTGCATTAAGTCCGACTAGTTGATTTTTGGTCATGTATGCCATTTCACAAGCACGGTTATTCACTTGGCGGATTCGATTGTTTTGGTCAATGACAATTGTTGCAACCGGTATTGCATCATAGGTAGTAGCATCTTGCGCCATGGTGCTGAATGGCTCTTTTAAAGTGGTACGTACGATCGCTACAAAAATTAGCCAAAACGAAACTAACTTGAAAATATGTCCTGCTTGGTTCGATATGCCATAAACCGATATGTAGAAGGTGAAACTTAATTCAGCACATATAGTTAAAGTTATAGAGGCAAAAATCATTCGTGTGATTTTTGCTTCAATATAATGACGCCGTTGATACAAAAACCACATGGAAAACGCTAACAATGTCATAATGAGATATTCACTGGCCACTTTTGTTTCTGTCAGACCTTGCCCTTCGATAAACATTAATGGAAACTGATCTAACATGACTAGAAAGAATATGATACTTGCAATCACCCCGTAACCAGTGAATACCAAATTTCGATTCAAACCTCGGTTTAAGAAAAAAGGTGACGTTAGCAATAAGAACGCTTCCATGAACCGTGTGCCAATCCACAATTGAATACTTGTATCACTGCTAGTGACATGAGAAAAAATATTCATGTCTTTATAGGCCAGGGTGTGTGCCATGTCTAAACACGCCACCCAGAAATAGCCACAACCGAGATACATGAGGAAATTATTTCGGGTAAATGGATGCGTTTGCCATGCGACGACGCACATGAGAATAGCAACGACAATCGCAAAAAACTCCGCTAGCGTATGGAATAGAAGAAAACTATAAAAACTCGTTGCTACAACAATTGTTGCCAACAATAAGGGCGTTAACCACACCAATATATCTTGTTGTTGTCCTGCTCGAAGACTTGAATCAGACTTACTCATTTATAACAATCAATCCGTGATAACGTCAAAAATAAAGTGAGATCTATAACAATCGTATGAAAAGGTTTGGGAAAGTACTGCTCTTTCTTGATTTAATCCTATTTCAAACCAGTAAAACTATATTATAGACGACTAGGAGATTCAATCAGCGGTGTCAATTTAATACGTCTACGGTCGAGCCGACGCAGATTAAACCGCTACTTTCCGGAACAAGATTTTGACCAAAATAGATCTTCCTTTGCCGAAGGCGAAACTCACCAAGCGTGCGCAATACCTCTGAATTACTTTTCGCAGTATTTGGATCGATATTAGGAATACTACAGCGGCTACACGGCTTCACCAAACGAAAAACAACATCATCAATTTGAATGCGCTGCCAAGTATCTTCGGCAAAAGGCTCACAACCATCAAGCACAATATTAGGGCGAAAACGATGCATTTGTACCCGCTCTTTCAATCGCCGATTGAGTTCATCAAGTGACGCTTGTGTACATAATAATATTGGAAATCCATCGGCGAAACTTACGCCCTCGCCCACCAGCGCATAGCTTGGATCAATTGGCCTAAAATAATTATCTGCAAAAAATACCAACCGACTATCATGTGAAAGAAAAACTGATAGCCATTCCGCAGCCGCATCACCGCAATCAATTCCATCACATAGGTCATTCCAAACTTTCACTTGTTTCACCGGTCCATTGCTAGGTATTTGTATAGTGATGGCAGCCATTTCAGGCGCGCTTAGTGTAATACCAGCACGTAAGTCGATCGAGTTGTTTAATTGCGCTTGAATTAAGCACATTCGAGGCAATAGACGCTGACTTAAAAAATTTCCTTGGCTATCGACCAGCATCCAGCGACGATCGCCAAATATACCAATGGTATCTATGCTTGCTACCTGATGATCTACACCCGCTAATGATTTAACTGGATAGCTCATCAATTGGCTAACGCTTAATGCTTTCGTCATGTCACTCTTTCATACACGAATTGAGCAAAGCTTGCATATGGGCTAAGCCAAGCCTACGCGCATGCTCAATATTACGCTGGGGTATATTTTCAGGTTGAAGGAAACTTTTTAACACTTCACTCAAACTGGATTCGCGAATAATGTGAAACATAGGATAAGGTGAACGATTCGTGTAATTTGCCGCATCATTTTCATCTGCGCCTTCAAAACAATAGTCAGGATGAAAACTGGCCAACTGAAATATTCCCATAAAATTCAACTGTTCGAGTAGTGCTTGAGCTTGATCAAGGCAATCTAAAAAATTAAGAAAACTTTCCAAGCCAGGTGTCAGGATTAGCAAACTGGTTTCAATTGATGAATTATTGTCTAGGTGGTGAAATTCATTCTGCAATGCAGACAAGACTTGGTCAGGGTCACTCGCATTTTGTACAAGTAAACGCACCCGTTGTCGTGCCCATTCCGCTTGTGCAAAAGGACAGAAATTCTCACCAATAACAACATTTTCTATCCATCGCCTAGTTTGTTCAATAATCAAATTGTTCATCACTCTGCTCAACACACTTGCCAGTCAAGAATAGTATACCAGTATAGAGGATCAATACCTGCCTATACAATACTACGCTTACGCCATCGGGATATAGCCAATAGACCGAGAAACAGCAATAACTGGATTGGATGTAGACTTGCTCTTTCAGTCTTGGATTCAAGTGTAAGGACTTTTTGCGGCATGCCGGTGATGTTCAAAATTATTGAAGCGCTGCTCTCATATTCGCTATCCGATATTGTATAGTCGATAACGACCACGCCTTCAAATAAATCATCAGATTGGTATATAGCCTCCGCGCTAATGTCTCCTGATGAAGGTTGTGAAAACTTGATGATAGAGAGCTCATCGCCATCGATATCTCGATCATTGTTCAATGCCGCGTTGAGATTAAAAGAGCTGCCGGCATAAAAACTAAAAGCATCATCTTCTGCTACTGGTGCGTCGTTCTGGTTCTCTACAATCACCACGGAGGTAATGGTCTGTGATGACGTTTCGGCATCACTCACATGCCAGCGAAAATAGTCAGTGCCTTGAAAATCTTTATTTGGAATATATTGCAATTGACCACTGCTTTGGTCAAGTTCAATTGTGCCAAATTTGGTTGACGCATCGAGATGATAAGTCAATTCCGTAGAGTCCACATCAGTTGCTGATAGATTGGCTTCCAAGCTGCTGTCTTCTATGCTTATGAAGTTTTGCCCTTGAGGTATAGGCGCATCGTTTACTTTGCTCACTGACACGGAGATTGAGCCGCTTTGAGAAAGGCCATAACGGTCTTGAATTAGATAATCTAATGTATCAACACCATTCACTTCGGCAAATGGTTCAAATACGATTTCACCATCCGCTTGAAAAATAATATTTCCTATTCTCGATGAAGAAACTGATACTAGCGTTAATATATCTTCAGGAAAATCGGCATCCGTGTCATTATCTAAAACATTAATTGAAATACTTTGGTCTTCAAGCGTTTGCATCTGATCCGTTAAGGTTTGTGGTCGACGATTAATTTTAAAACTTTTCATGGTTGTTGACACAAGACCTGCGGCATCAGTGACTCGAAGTTGAGCATCAAGTGTAGGGGTGTTGGTTAGTGGATAACTCATCTGAACTTGATGAAAAACTTCATTGTGAACAGTCCATTCATAAAAAAGAGGACTTTGCTCTGCGTCAAACGAAGACGCCGCTTGTAATACAATTTCGTCGCCCTCTTGATAAATAAGTGACGCATTATTCATAATAATCGGTTCAGGTCTGTTATTAAATCCAAGAACAATGTCGCTTTCCGCTACACCACCATAACTATCAGCAATACTCAGTTTAAAACTAATCGGCTGAATATTGTTTCCTACTTTCGATTCGATTGCTGAAAAGTTAATAAGCGCGTCACCCAATCCAAGCTGACCTGCAACATTATCACCCACACAAAACAATACACCTTGGGAATCAATCAAACACATATTCTTATTCGTCGCCCGTTGCAACCGAATCGGTCCGGTGCCTAGTGCAACAGATTGTTCAGTGAATACGGAAAACGTATAGAAATCACCCCAACCACGACAACTACGTTGGCCATTGATCTGATCGATTAAACAGCTTGAACGAGCACCAAGCGCCAATGTTTCCCCCACTGCTGCATTTTTCCAATAAAACGGTGATAAAATATTTAGTTGCGAATTCTGATTCACTTGATAGTCTGAATTTAATCCCCAACAAAACACCGCTCGATCAGTTTTACGAATAGCGCAACTGTGATGTAAACCAAGCTCGACCGAACTCCATTGAGTATCAACTGCATTAGCACTTACCAACTTCGGTACGCCACTATCAATGTAACTTCCATCGCCTAACGCACCAGAAATGTTTTCACCCCAGCAGTAAAGTTGATCGTCTTGGTTGAGCCCGCAGCTATGATTATTACCTAAACTCATGGAGGTCCAATTCGAATTTGGCACTGCAATTTTCATTGGCGTCGCCGACATTGTAAGCGTTTCAATATCACTAAGTTGAGATGATTGATTATCACCCCAACACCAAATTTCCCCGTCGCTATTCAAGGCGCAGCTGTGATTGGCACCAGAATCAATTGCTAACCAGAATTTTCTGTTTTGTGAAAACCAACTGGCACTACCTAGCTGTTGATTGGAATTATCCCCCCAACAATGGATTAAATTTTCAATATCGATAGCGCAGGTATGTTTCTCACCGACTGTGACATAACGCCATTGATTTTGATTATTGATTTGCGTAGGTATATTATAAATTTCATTCTGCAGATTATTCGTAATTTGCTGAGCGTCATTTGCACCCCAACACCAAAGCGTGTGATCGCTGCGTATAGCACAGCTATGTTGCCAGCCAACACTTAACTCTAGCCATTGAATCATTTTATCTGGCAATAGGAGCGATATTGTTTCGCTTTTTGAATTGTTAAGCGTCAGTTCAGGTCCGCTGATTTGCGTCCAGGTAACATCGCTTATTGTCGCGCCCAAGAATACCTCGCTGCTAGTTGCTGATAAACTGATTTCTTCATTTGGCAAACCCACCACGGTGTCAGTACTGATGGTCGCGACTGGCACTTGCGCCATAATCACTTCAGCTGTTGCGAAAACCGTTTCAATTCCATCGGAAACATTCAGCGTTAAAGTATATAAACCTGGGTTGGCATAACTATGAATTGGTTTCGTATTAGGCGAGGTATTGTTGTCTCCAAAGTTCCATTCAAATAATAACTCATCGCCATCCGCATCATCGACCACGACAGCCGATAAATCCAACGTTGCATTGGCAGCGACCACATAACTATCCAGCAAATTAATTACAGGCTTATTATTTGCGATAACAATAAAGTTGGAAGTCATTGTCTCAGTAAGACCGTCACTCACTGATAGGCTAACCGTATATACACCATTGCTAGCATAGACATGAGTTACTTGTGGCCCTGTGGCTGTTTGGCCATCGCCAAAATCCCAGAAAAACTCCAATAACCGATTATTCGGATTACTGGTTGCACTGGCATCAAAATCGATTGGTGTGCCAGGCACGCTTGCATAGGGACCACCGGTTTGAATTTGTGGTGGATCAAGGACTTGTACAAGGGCGCTCGCAGACACTTCACCATACGCATCATCAACAGTTAACGTTAGTTGATAATCCCCTGAAGCCAAGTAAGCGTGTGCAGGCATTGGTTCTAGTGAAGTTATGCCGTCACCAAAGTCCCACTGATAACTCAACTCATCGGCATCAGCATCCTCAATCACTATCTCGCTAAATATTTTTTCAAAACCCATGGTTGCGCTGATTGTGGACGGCAAGGAAATCGTCGGTGGATTATTCGGGCCAATAAATGCTTTTGTGATAGCCGGTAGGGAACTGACGAATCCATCATTAACAATCAAACTCACCTCATAAACACCACGCTGTAAATAAGCATGAATAGGATTAATGAGTGTTGAACTGGTTTGGTCACCAAAATTCCATTGGAAACTTAATACGCCACCATTTGGATTGCTGGAAGCACTCGCATCGAAGTTTATGTCTTCATTGACCAATGCCGTAAAAGGACCACCAGGAATGGCAATTGGTGTTTCATAAGCAGAAAACTTAATCGACCTAGCATCAGTTAATATTTGATTGTTGAAGCTGTATTGCGATGCTTGAGTTCCTGAGTCATTTTCAACGCCTATTGTCGCAGAACCGCCATTACGTCCACCCAGGCTTTGATAGTTCAGAACAATGTCACCGTTCTCATGCAATTGAACCTGAAAAGATAAACGAGTTATCGATCTATAATAAATAGCATTCTCCCAAGTCACGGTAAATATTTGATTCGGGCTTAGACCCGTCAGCTCATAGCTCACGCGTGAATCGGGAAGCATTTCCAAATCATCCCAGTGCGCATAAATCGCATTATTTGGTTGAAACCCACTAGGAATAGAATCATTGCTATAGACCGTATGTCCAGTTCCAAATGATAAAATACCATTGGTCGAGACAAAAGCGTCGGAGTAAATGTTTCCATAAAATGGAAATTCGAAACCAATTGGTATTGGAGTCGTTGTCGATTGGTCATCACCAAATAGACTTGCCGTTGTTGCCGTATCGGTCGCTTGCCATTGGTAGTTTGGTTCTGTAATCGTATAACGAATTTCGCGAATAACATTAACATCAATTGCTTGACTTGCCGCACCCAACAAACTATCAGTCGCAGAAACAATCAACTGGCTAGGCCCAACATTATTCCACACAATATTGTCGCGACTAAAAAGTCCATCACCGGCTTGAACATCACCGTTTGTGCCATCATCAAATAAAGCCAAAGGCGCACTCTGATCAATACTCAGTGAAACCGTAGCGCTTGAAGCCGCTACACCACAACTATGGGCATAAACTTCAAAACGTTGCGGTTCACCAAACAATAGCTCCTGCCCTGAAACAATATTTGCACTACTTAATTGCAATTGAGTAGCATTACAATTCAGCGCGCTATTCAAATTCACACGACCACGTGAGACACTGGCTTGCTGCAAACCAATTATAGGATCACTACTTGAAATTAATAGCTGTCTAAGTTGTAAAAACGATTTTGAAGGATCATGGCTTGCGAGTAATGCAGCTGCACCACTGACAAGAGGTGCAGCCATCGAAGTGCCGGAAAGATAACCATATTGACTATTGGGCAGCGTGCTATAAATGTCTTCACCTGGCGCTGCAACATCAACATTACGCATACCGTAGTTTGAAAAAAATGCTAGACCGTCCGAACGGTTGGTTGCCGCAACGGTAATAATGTTTGCTAGATCAAAATTCGCAGGATAGTCCGCGATGAAATCAAGATTAGCGCTAGCGTTTCCGGCGGCAGCCACAAACAATACCCCAGCGGCTTGTGCATACGCAACTGCATCGTATAACGCTTGGCTATATAAAGGACCACCCCAACTGGCATTAATAATTTTTGCACCATTATCCACAGCATATTCAATCGCTGCGACTAATGTAGAGTCGGACCCACTGGTCGCCGAAAGTCCAACCACAGGCATAATCTTACTTGTCCAGGAGACACCTGCAACACCTATTGTATTATTTGCTGATGCCGCAATAATGCCAGCAACATGAGTTCCATGAATATTATTATCCATAGGGTCGCCAATATTTCTTAAAAAGTCATAACCATTGACATCATCAACAAAACCATTTCCATCATCATCAAGTCCGTTGTTTGCAATCTCGCCAGAATTAATCCACATGGAATTTTGCAAATCCACATGATTATAATCAACACCTGTGTCGATCACGGCAACAATAATATTACTATCCGGTTGCACAACATCCCAAGCTTCGACTGCATCTATATCCGCATCGATCGCGCCTATGCCACCGATATTATGCAAACCCCATTGCAAAACAAAATTCGCGTCATTGGGTAGCGCACGTAGTTTTCGATAATAATCGTATTCCACATATTCAAATTGTTTGCTAGCAAGCAATTGATCACGTAACGCTTCAATTTTGCTGTTCTTCGCAAAATCCAATCGATGCCATTTCGCATTATTAGCGAGTAAAGCGTTTGTCCGAGCTAATTTTGAGTGAGCACTCAATGAATAGAAAGACTGAATCCCCAAGTGTTTTGCTTGTGCATTGACAAAGCTCTGCATTTGATCAGGCTTGGCTTTTACGATAAGACGTTGAGGATGATAATCTGGCTTGGCAACACTGGAAGATACGACAAACAAATTAAAACAGAAAACCCAAATCCATATTTTGATATTCATTAAATCTCTCTTGATAATTTTTTATTATTAGCTCCGAATCAGTAGTTATGAACATCAGAGCTTTTCCACTTTTTTAGTAATATTATTAAATGGAGTCTAACAAACAGTGAAAGCAAGTCAAACAATACTTAGACTCATCCAGTGGTCAAAATGGGAAAGAGGAATAATAAGGACAAATTTTAAGGACCATAGGGCAATAGCAGTTACCCTATGGTATTGATCGGCAATTAGTAAACTAAAAAGAAAACGTATCGTCGAGAATGATGGTCTCGTTGCGCTCTGGCCCGGTTGAGACAATTGCAATTTTAGTCTCGGTAATGGCTTCAATACGTTTGAGATACGCTTGTGCATTCACTGGTAAATCCGCAAATGATTTAATGCCAACAGTTGACTCGGACCAACCGGGCATTTCTTCATAAACTGGCTTGCATTCACTATAGGCATCGGCACCGATCGGCGGTGTGCTACGGACTTGTCCGTCACATTCATAACCGATGCAAATTCGTATGGTATCCAGGCCATCCAAAACATCAAGCTTGGTAATACACAAACCAGAGACGCTATTGATTTGCATGGATCGACGCAAAGAAATAGCATCAAACCATCCACAACGACGCGGACGACCCGTGGTTGAACCAAATTCATGGCCTTGTTTCGCCAAACGCGCGCCAACATCATCGAACAATTCGGTCGGGAACGGACCAGCGCCAACACGCGTGGTATAGGCTTTAGTAATACCCAACACATAATCCAAATATAACGGCCCTACACCGGAACCATTCGCTGCACCACCGGCAATTGTGTTTGAAGAAGTTACGAAGGGATAAGTACCGTGATCAATATCCAATAAAGCACCTTGCGCACCTTCGAATAAAACGCGTTTGCCTTGTTTTTTGTATTCATCAAGCAATTCAGGAATATCTGCAACCATGGGTGCAAGTTGATCTTTCATTGCCAGGGTTTCATCCAAAACTTGCTGGAAGTCGACAGGCTCTTCATTGAAATAATTTTTTAATGCGAAATTGTGGTAATCCAAAACTTCACCTAGCTTGGCAGAGAATCGTTCTCGATGAAACAAATCTGCTAAACGCAATGCGCGTCGTGCCACCTTATCTTCATAGGCTGGGCCAATGCCTCGACCGGTCGTGCCAATCTTTGCGTTACCTTTGGCGCGCTCACGGGCCTGATCCAAACGAATGTGATAAGGTAGAATCAACGGACAAGCTTCTGATATTCTCAAGCGCTCTCGTGCCGGCACACCTTTAGCTTCAAGCATCTCCAATTCTTTTAAAAGATCAGACGGTGACAACACCACACCATTCCCAATCATACAAACCACATTATCACGTAAAATGCCCGAAGGAATTAAATGCAACACGGTTTTTTCTTCGCCGACGACCAAGGTATGTCCAGCATTATGTCCACCTTGAAAACGCACCACGGCGTCTACACGATCCGTTAATAAATCAACGATCTTACCTTTTCCTTCGTCACCCCATTGGGTGCCGATGACGACAATGTTTTTATTCATGTTAATCTCTCAACCTGCCACTGCTGTGCTTTTTTAACGAGTTTGCGATCACATCCTAATTCGTTCATGTCCAGCTGCTGCCCGGGCAACTCCCGAATGACACGTTCGCCTTGCTGACGTAATCCCTGTATGATTTTTTCTAAGTCAGAATCTTCTTCCGCTGGTGCAAATATTCCGCTTGCCTGAGTATCTTGATTATTATTATTCAAACGCAACAGCATATTTAAGTCCAAACTAAAACCGGTGGCTGGACGAGAGCGTCCAAACACAGCACCAATTTCATCATAACGCCCACCTTTGGCAATTGCTTGCCAATTTCCAGGTGCATAAGCCGCAAATACTAGGCCTGTGTGATAACCATAGCCGCGTAATTCCGCAAAATCAAAATGTAACTGAACCATCT
>JAOUJM010000353.1 GCA_029883265.1 Gammaproteobacteria bacterium | reverse complement strand
AGTTATTGTGCGTCAAATGTTGCGCAAAGTTGAAATCAATGATCCAGGCGGTACTCGTTTTCTTAAGGGTGAGCAAGTAGAGCGTGCGCGTCTCATGGATGAAAACGACATTATGCAGAAATCTGGTAAAATGCCGGCGACATTCAATGAATTGCTCCTCGGTATTACCAAAGCATCATTGGCGACTGAGTCGTTTATTTCGGCCGCATCATTCCAAGAGACCACTCGCGTACTTACGGAAGCAGCGGTCAGTGGAAAAATTGACGATTTACGCGGCTTGAAGGAAAACGTCATTGTGGGTCGCCTGATTCCTGCTGGAACGGGTATGGCGCATCATGAAGAACGTCGCCGTCAAACGCTGGCTAAACATACTGATTTACTGGCGAGCTTAGAGAAAAATGGCGGAAATGAGGCTGATGTGCCTCAAGAAACCGTAGAATAAGTCTTAGAAACTTTTAACTAAGGCTGTTTTTAGCACGTGGCCACCGGCAAAACCCGGGTGGCCACGTGTTGTATTGGGCTTGAAGCAGGATTTAATCCCGTTTCACTTGACACACCAAGGGCTTATCAATAAAATTGCGCGTCCTTGGAAACGCTAGCAGCTTGTTGAAAAAGCCTCTGTTAATGGCGCATCGGCGATGATTTGTCGTTTGTTTGAGCAAATTAACAGCGCTAGAGGGTTTTTCAACAAGTTGCTGGAGAATAGGCGAGCTTTCGCTTATTGAACAATTTGCGTTTGGAGCAGAATTTAATGGCTACAATCAATCAGTTGGTACGTAAACCACGTACCAGAAAAATAGAGAAGAGTTCAGTGCCCGCATTGGACGCTTGTCCACAAAAGCGTGGTGTGTGTACTCGTGTTTATACCACTACACCAAAGAAACCGAACTCAGCCCTGCGGAAGGTTGCTCGTGTGCGTTTAACTAACGGCCATGAAGTAACTACCTATATTGGTGGGGAAGGTCATAACTTGCAAGAGCACTCGGTCGTATTGATTCGTGGTGGTCGTGTTAAGGATTTACCTGGTGTTCGTTATCACACGGTTCGTGGGACTTTGGATACTTCCGGTGTAAACGATAGAAAACAAGGTCGTTCCAAGTATGGAACCAAACGACCTAAGTCTTAATGGATAGGTGTTAATATGCCAAGAAGAAGAGTTATAGCAAAACGTCAGCCATTACCAGATCCGAAATTCGGAAGTGTTAAGCTTGCGCGTTTTATTAATATGGTTATGCGTAGTGGCAAAAAATCGACTGCCGAGAAAATTGTTTACGGTGCGCTTGATGAAGTAATTCAAAAAGGCAAAGCCGGCGAAGCGCTTGATATTTTCGATAAAGCTTTGGAGAACGTGCAGCCACAAGTTGAAGTTAAATCACGCCGTGTGGGTGGTGCAACTTATCAAGTGCCTGTAGAGGTTCGCCAGGATCGTGGAACGGCTTTAGCTATGCGCTGGTTGACCGAGGCGGCTCGTAAACGTAGTGAAAAATCCATGGGTTCGCGTTTAGCTGCGGAAATGATGGACGCCGCTGAAAATCGTGGGTCAGCCGTTAAAAAACGTGAAGACACGCACCGTATGGCAGAGGCTAATAAAGCTTTCTCTCATTACCGTTGGTAAGATCTGGCGAGGCTGGTTCAGTGGCACGCAAAACGCCCATAGAGCGCTATCGAAATATTGGCATTATGGCGCACATTGATGCGGGTAAGACCACAACTACCGAGCGAGTGTTATTTTATACTGGTGTTTCCCATAAAATAGGGGAAGTACATGATGGTGCGGCTACCATGGACTGGATGGAGCAAGAGCAGGAGCGTGGAATCACGATTACTTCTGCCGCGACAACCACGTTCTGGAGTGGCATGGATAAGCAATATGAGCAGCATCGTATCAATATTATTGATACGCCGGGTCATGTTGATTTCACCATAGAAGTCGAGCGTTCCTTGCGAGTGCTTGATGGAGCCGTTGCAGTTTTTTGCGCGGTTGGTGGTGTAGAGCCGCAATCGGAAACGGTTTGGCGGCAAGCAAATAAATATCACGTACCACGAATGGCCTTTGTTAATAAAATGGATCGTTCGGGTGCGGATTTTTTGCGTGTAGTCGGTCAATTAAAAGATCGTCTCGGCACAAATCCGGTGCCGATTCAATTGGCTATCGGTGCTGAAGAGAATTTTGAAGGTGTTATTGACCTTATCCGCATGAAAGCCATTTATTGGAATGAGGCCGATAGAGGTTTGACTTATGACGCACGCGAAATTCCATCAGGGCTTGTGGATCAAGCTGAGGAATATCGCGAAGCAATGATTGAAGCTGCGGCTGAAGCTAATGAAGAGTTAATGGAAAAGTACCTAGAAGAAGGTACGCTTTCAGAAACTGAAATACGCGCTGGTTTACGTCAGCGTACATTAGCAAATGAGTTGGTGTGCTGTTTGTGCGGATCGGCTTTTAAAAATAAAGGTGTTCAGGCCATGCTTGATGCCGTCGTCGAATTTATGCCTGCGCCAACGGATGTGCCTGCGATTAAAGGTCATCTTGATGATAAAAATGAAACAGAAGCAGAGCGTCACTCTGATGATAAAGAGCCTTTTGCAAGTTTGGCATTTAAAATAGCGACTGACCCCTTTGTTGGTACATTAACATTTTTCCGTGTCTATTCTGGAGTAATGAAATCTGGTGACACGGTTTATAACCCGGTTAAGGGTAAAAAAGAGCGTATTGGTCGTATAGTGCAAATGCACGCCAATAGTCGCGAAGAGATTAAAGAAGTATGTGCGGGTGATATTGCCGCCGCGGTTGGTTTAAAAGATGTCACTACGGGTGACACTTTATGCTCGCTTGATCATGTGATCACGCTGGAGCGAATGGAGTTTCCTGAGCCAGTTATTTCAGTTGCAATTGAGCCTAAGACTAAGCCGGATCAAGAAAAAATGGGTGTGGCCCTGGGTAAGCTAGCGCAGGAAGATCCATCTTTTCGTGTTCATACAGATGAAGAATCGGGTCAAACTATTATTTCTGGGATGGGCGAGCTTCACCTGGAAATTATTGTAGACCGCTTGAAGCGAGAGTTTAAGGTTGACGCCAATGTTGGCGCGCCTCAAGTAGCTTACCGTGAAACCATACGTAAGTCGGTTGAGCAAGAAGGTAAGTTTGTTCGTCAAACCGGCGGACGTGGTCAATATGGTCATGTTGTGCTTCGAATTGAGCCGCGTGAGCCAGGCACTGGATATGAATTTGAGAACGCTATTGTTGGCGGTGTTGTTCCTCGAGAATACATTCCCGCAGTAGATAAAGGAATTCAGGAGCAAATGGAAAATGGGGTGGTTGCAGGTTATCCCATGGTCGATGTGAAGGTTACCTTGATCGACGGTTCCTATCATGATGTTGACTCGAATGAGATGGCGTTTAAAATCGCTGGTTCCATGGGCTTTAGGGATGGCGCTAAAAACGCACACCCGGTTTTGCTTGAGCCCATCATGAAAGTTGAGGT
Source organism: Gammaproteobacteria bacterium (assembly GCA_029883265.1). Lineage (GTDB taxonomy): Bacteria > Pseudomonadota > Gammaproteobacteria > S012-40 > S012-40 > JAOUJM01. The sequence continues at coordinate 401 of JAOUJM010000353.1, read as the reverse complement.
GGTGACGCCTGAGGATTATATGGGCGATGTAATGGGAGACCTGAATCGTCGCCGTGGCTTGGTGCAAGGTATGGATGATAATCCTTCGGGAAAAGTTATTCGCGCTGAAGTGCCGTTGTCGGAAATGTTTGGTTATGCGACTGATTTGCGATCAGCAACTCAAGGTCGTGCAACTTATTCCATGGAGTTTGAGAAATACTCCGAGGCGCCTGCAAATGTTGCAGAAGCCATTATTAAGAAAGCATCGTAGGTTTATAACGTTTTAAAACTTTGAAAAGAGGATTGCAGGCGTGTCTAAAGAGAAATTCGAACGAACCAAACCCCATGTAAACGTAGGCACTATCGGTCACGTTGACCATGGAAAAACAACGTTAACAGCGGCCTTAACGAAATGTATGGCG
>JAOUJM010000352.1 GCA_029883265.1 Gammaproteobacteria bacterium | reverse complement strand
CATATGCAAACAACGTTGAATAATATTTTTGAAGCCCGCTTCACCTTGAGTTTTTAAAGCAAACCAAAGGAATAAGGGTGTAACGGCATTGCGTGACCCACTTAAGGTGGTGTCTAAGGTCCCAATATATTCAATAGAACGGGCAATACGTTCTACATTGTTCTTTTTCGCAATTGCGACGCCACAAGGTATCGGTGAGCCAATCATTTTATGCCCACTAATAGAAATACTCTCGATACCAGCATCAAAACCAAAGGCTTGAGGGGTTTCGACAAAAGGTAAAATCATGCCACTAAGTGCTGCATCCGCATGAATATAATAATGGGGTATGGCTAGGTCTTTTAAGATGTTTTTGATTTCCCCAATATTGTCGATTGCGCCTTTCATCGTAGTGCCAATATTAGCAAATATAATCGGTGGTGCATCGCGATGTATACGCAGTGTTTCGCGTAAATCTTCATAATCCAATTCACCATTGCTTTGGCTGCGAATCATAATATTGCGCGCATGTAACAGGCGCAGGATTTTAGCGACACTATAGTGTGTGTCTTCAGAATAATATACGACGCCGTTGGGATGCAGTTCGCGGGCTAAATAGATACCGTACATATTGCCTTCGGTACCACCATTCGTCATGTAACCCCAAAAATTATTTTTTGGAGCACGCGTAAACTGACGAAACATTTCCAATACCTCACGCTCGATATCGTGTGTATTTAAGCGAAACGTACTGTCGACATAAGGATCGCCAACATTGTTCAGGGGGTAGTTGAGAAAAGGGTATAAGGCTGAATAATCAAAATCACGAGTGCAGGGATACCCTAAGAATCGATCAGATTCTAGGTCAATTTGTTTGAGCAACGCATCCAGGCGCTTTCGGTCTTTTGCACTTAATTGTTCAGGCGAATACAAGGGATTGTGCACGGTGGCCATGCGAAATGCTCCTTAAGACAACACTTTATATGAAATGGTTATTGTTCTAACCCTACATCAAGCTTTTTACAAGCAGAGGACTTGCCAAGGCGTAGTGATTACACACATAAATGTTTGTGCTTTCTTAGTGGTATTAATTGCATGAAGCTTTAAATTGAAAATATGCCCAAATGTTTGTGTAGGAAATAAAGTTTTACTATTTAAGGCTTATGCAAATTTTGTCGATTATATAGAATCTATTGTTTAACGGTTCCATCAGATTTAAGAAAAAGGACTTTTTGTGGTTGCTCAATCTACACCGTTTGAATCATCATTATTAGAAATTGTTTTTGAAAATACTCACACCATGATGGCTTATTTGGATAGTGATTTTAATTTTGTGCGCGTCAATCAAGCTTATGCGCAAGTGGATGGGCATCCACCACCATACTTTGTGGGTAAAAACCATTTCGAAATGTATCCCAGTGAAGAAAACCAGGCCTTGTTTACCAAGGTATTAAATTCCGGTGTGCCCCATCACGAAGAAGCCCGCGGTTTCTCTTATGAATATAACCCAGAGCGAGGTATGACTTACTGGGATTTGAGTTTATATCCAGCGGTAAGCCAAGGGGAAATTAATGGGGTACTATTAGTGCTTGTGGATGTTTCAAAGCGTGTGAATGCCGAACAATTACTAAAAAAAGCGCAAGAGATTGGACATTTTGGTACGTGGGATTGGGATCTTAAAAAAGACACGGTGCAATGTACCGAAGAAATGAAACGAATTTTCCGCATTTCTGAAAACGATGTTGCTGAAAAAATTACGAGTTATATGAATGTTATTCATCCAGACGATTTCGATTATGTTAAACAAAAGATTGATATGGTATTGACCAAACCTGAGCAGGATTATCTAGCCGAGTATCGCCTATTATTTCCAAATGGTGAAGTCACACATATTTATAGTCAGGGGCGGGTGTTTTGTGACGTCGAGGGCAAACCTGCGCGTGTGCTTGGAACCGTGCAAGACATCACAGAGAAAAAACTAGCCGATATAGAACTTGAAAAACATCGTAACCATTTGGAGGATCTTGTTGAAGAACGTGCTCGTGAGTTGAAAGAAGCGCAACACGAATTAATTCAAGCAGCGCGTATGGCAACCCTGGGAAGTTTAACAGCAACCGTGAGTCATGAATTGCGTAATCCCTTGGCTGCGATGACGCCATCGACTTATATTCTACGTAAACTGTGTGATCTGGGTAACGACAAAGTAAAAAATGCTATCGATGTCATCGAACGAAATATCGAGCGTTGTGACCAAATCATCGATGATTTACTCGGTTATGCACAAAACGATACTGGATTAACAAAAACCAATTTTGTTTTTGACCCGTGGCTGAAACAGATTCTTTCTGAACAAGACATTCCTAAAGATGTCGATGTGCAATTGGATTTAGGCATCGATGATCATGAGGTTGCAATTGATCCGGAGCGGTTTAGACGTGTGGTGCAAAACTTGGTATCCAATGCTATTGCTGCAATGTATGTTGATCCGATTAGTCGCACAATCAAACCAGGCGCCAAACTCATGATTAAAAGTCGACTGAAAAACCAAGAAGTGAGAGTGAGTGTAGCGGATAATGGCACGGGGATAGAGCCAGATAAATTAGATAAAGTGTTTGAACCCTTGTTTAGTACCAAATCCTTTGGTGTAGGTTTAGGAATGCCCATCGCTAAGCATGTGGTCGAACAACACCAGGGGCAAATCGTGTTAAATACCGTTTACGGGCAAGGAACGTGTGTAGAAATTAAGTTTCCCCAATTTGGCAATGACGGGGAAGGGCAGTCTCATGACGAGTGAAGACACAGCATTAATACTTGTCACACTATTATGAAAAGCGCATAATTTTCCCTGCTTTAATCAAGAGGGGAGATCATGTATCAAATGAAATTCACAAGTATGCTTGCCAGTTTGTTGTTTTTGGCAGCTTGTGCGCCGCAAGATGTTGTGCGAATTAAGCAGCAAGCCAGTGAAGTTTTTATGCTGGATCAACCCTATCAAGCGCTTTATCATTCCAGCCTAAATCGTTTAAAGCAATGTTATCTTGATCAGCCAACAGCAACCCAATTTGCCATTAGTGACCAGCGAGATTATGCGAATCAGAGCGCAAAAATAATGCTGAAATCCTTATATGGTAAAACAGGCGAGGCACTCAATGTGCTAATAGAGTTTAAGGCCAAAGAAAATAATCAGACCGAGGTTATGGTTTTTAGTCAGTCTGCCAGAAACTTGTCACGCAACGTTCAATTGTTAAAAAATCCAGAAAAATCATGCTGATAGCTGGCCATTCAAGAAATATTTTTTATCCGTTAGTGTAATTTTTTTTGTATCGCTCGTCTAAACATTAGTTGATTCAAATGAGGATAGTTTCGTGGATATTAAACGTGTAATTGCGCAATTCGTTCTATTCAGTATGTTCTTTTTGTTTTTGAGCATGGCGCAAGCAGATCCCTTGTTTAAGGGTAATATGCAAAAAATGGATGACTATATTGGTAAAGGTCAATGGACGGTGGTGATGTTATGGGCATCTTATTGCCATGTGTGTAACCAAGAGGTACATGAATATCAAGCATTCCATGATAAATACAAGGGTAAGAATGCTCAAGTCATCGGTATTTCCCTGGATGGACAAATAGACTTGGCTAAAGGCGAAGGATTCATCAAACGCCATCAAGTGAAATTCCCTAATCTTATCGATGAACCGGAAATAATCGCTACCCGCTATTTTGAATTAACCGGCAGTGTCTGGGGTGGAACACCCACTTTTCTTATTTATTCACCCAAAGGTGAATTATTAGCCCAACAGGTTGGTGCTGTACCTGTGCCTATTATCGAAAAATTCATACAAGATAATCCCAGCTTATAAAATAGGCTCTGATCAAAACAAACCCTCTGTGCAGTTTTCTGCACAGGGGGTTT
>JAOUJM010000107.1 GCA_029883265.1 Gammaproteobacteria bacterium | reverse complement strand
ACACCGTGACGCAAACTGGACACCCACACCTAAAGTTGAATTACCTTAACTCATGAATAACAACGACAGCCCGCTCTATCTTGGGATTGACATGGGCACGTCGGGCTGTCGTCTAATCGCTATTGATGAAAACAAACAAATCGTGGCGCATGCCCGACAATCTATGGCCACACCTGAAACTGAAGGAAACCGGGTTTATCAAGATCCACAAATTTGGTGGCAATGCCTGGAACAAGCGCTAACACAACTTGCTCAACAGCTATCGTTAGCTCGAATCCGCGCCATCAGCATTGATGGTACCTCAGGCACAATTGTCGGTTTGGACCCGCAGGATCATGTCTTAGCACCGGGGCTGATGTATAACGACAGCAGTTGCACCACCCAAGCGCAATTAATTGCGCAATATGCGCCAGTAGAACGTACCTTAGGTGTGACTAGTGGCTTGGCCAAAGCCTTGTATTTAATTGAAGCCTATCCCGAATGTAAAACCGTGCTCAACCAAGCAGACTGGCTCGCCGGTCATTTTCTCGGGGTATATTGTCATAGCGATGAAAATAACGCGCTGAAACTTGCTTATGATCCGGTTGAACGTTGTTGGCCAGACTGGCTGAAGCAACTGCCCATCAGTTTTGATCAACTGCCACAAGTGCACGTACCAGGTGAAAGCTATGGCCTAATCGATACAGATGTCGCTGATGCGTGGGGATTTGCCCCAAATTGTAAAGTGATTGCTGGTACCACCGATAGCATTGCTGCGTTTATTGCCAGTGGTGCTAGGAATTTGGGTGATGCTGTGAGCAGTTTAGGCTCAACTTTGGTTTTAAAGCTGATTAGTGATAAACCTGTGTTTAACGCCGAATATGGTGTTTACAGCCACCGTTTAGGTGATAACTGGCTGGTCGGCGGCGCATCTAATAGTGGCGGTGCAGTCTTGGCAGAGTATTTTGATTCCCAGCAACTTGAGGAATTGTCTCGGCAAATTGATCTAAGCGCGCCATGTGGACTGGATTATTATCCTTTGAATACGGCGGGTGAACGTTTTCCAATTAATAATCCGCAACACCCGCCCAAACTCACGCCACGACCCGACTCGGATGTTGAATTTTTATATGCACTGTTAAATGGTATTGCCAATATCGAATTATTAGCTTATCAACGTCTCCACCAATTGGGCTGCCCCTACCCTACGCGGGTTTTAAGCTGTGGTGGTGGCGCAAAAAACTCCGTATGGCAACAACTACGTGAGCAAAAGCTTGGCATTCCTGTTTTAGTTGCTGAACAGGAAGAAGCAGCTTTTGGTAGTGCGCTTTTAGCGTATAATCATTTTTAATGAACTAACTATTTGGATTGTTTTTCCATGTTTAACTTTTTAAGTGGCCTGCTTTTGTGTCTGTTCATGAGTTTTCAATGGGTAGTTGCCGACGAAATTAGTCAAGCAAAATTCTCAGAACGGTATGACAATCGCACCTTATATTTGCAAAACAGCATCATCGGTTACAACCACGTACTCAATGGAAAACTTTTACCGGCTGGTTTTTTCGGGGAACGTCTAAATCCCTATATGAAACAATATCCAGAAGTGAATAGTGAATTTCACCGCAGCATAAATTATCAAGTGTCCGGCTTGTTATTGAATCTAGGGTCGGTGCTTTACTATTCCATGAATAAAGAAAAAGACAAGGCCCCGTGGATCTCATTTACAGGCTTGATATTTGGCATCAGTTTTAGCATTCGTGGTAGTAATCAACTCGAAAAAGCGGTCTGGTTATATAACAAAAAAACATTACTACAGGAATAACTGATCAACTTCAGCGATGATTGATTCTGTAATGCCGCTGATTAATGATAAAAAATAGGTTCAATAGTCTCAGGAACATCTGAAATGTTAAAAATAGTCATAAGTCTCTGCTTAGTTCTATTCGCCTCTGCTCATTGTTTTGCAAGCAATAGCCAACCCATTGATATTGGCAAACTCTATGAACAAAACAGTATTTATTTGCAGAGTGGTTTTTTTGGCCGAACCTTTGTTCACCAAGGCAGAAGTCATCAATCAGGATTTTTTAATTCGGGTTTATTATCATTTATGCGAACCGACCCAGAAGCCTACACCCTGATGTCGGATGCGATTAGTCGCCAACACATAGGAATAATCATCGCCATATCAAGTTTAATTTTGATTCCTATTACTTATGACGGATATAATAACGCTGACTGGGTGATGCCGCTTTCCTTATTTGGCTATATTGGCGGAATAACAATAACCGTTAGCGGTTTAAATCTTTTTGAAAAGTCTATTTGGGTTTACAATCGAAACATGCTGCAAGCAAGCTATAACCAAAGCCTTAACCAAGGAAACTAAATGAATAATAACCCCTTCACTGGTGCCGCCTATTTCTTCCGTGGACTGAAGATGCTCGGCCACCCGGCTTTACGCAAATTTGTGGTGATTCCACTCGTATTGAATATCGGTTTTTTTGCATTATTAACCTACTTCGCTTACGGTGCCGTCAATGAGTTTGTCACTTATATGATGGAAAGTTTACCCAGTTGGTTGCAGTGGCTAGAAATTATTTTAATGGTGTTATTTGTTGGTGTGATTTTAATTTTTGTTTATTTCACTTTTTCCATTTTTGCGAATTTATTTGCCGCGCCTTTCAATAGCGTGCTTGCGGAAGCCACTGAAGAATTATTAATTGGTGGCAGTATTACTGAAACTTCGGTTAGTGACAGCTTCACTCAGATCATTCCTGCGATTAAAGACGAAATCGGCAAACTCACGTATACCCTCACCCGCAGCATTCCGTTTTTGGTTTTATTTTTTATTCCGGGCGTCAACTTCATCGCATCAATTGCCTGGTTCTTTATGAGCGCCTGGATTTTAGCCCTGGAATACAACGATTATCCCATGGGCAACAATAACAAGCTATTTGTGGAGCAACGCAATATAGCAAGCCAACGTCGATGGTTAAATTTAGGCTTTGGTAGTGCGATTTCGGTATTGACCATGATTCCGTTTGTTAATTTCCTAGTCATACCTAGCGCCGTGGTTGGCGCAACTATTATGTATGTTGAAAACTTTCAGGATGAGAATTTGCAAACAGATTAGACGACATAATCCCATAAACGCATTAAATCATATTGTTGATCTTTGAGCGGTGGACACAAACCCGTAATTTCAAATCGTTTTTCATTGCAGTCGCGGGTTCGTGCTTCATAAAGAATCGCGCCATTGGAATTGAGCACACTTTTGACCGTCGGTTTCATATTATCCTTACCGCGACGAGTCACGATGGCGGTTTCTCCATTTTTTAAGCGCACAAATGAACCCGGTGGGTAAATACCAATTTCTTTGATAAACATCAATCCCAAGGTTTCGTCAATTTCCTTACCACAATCTTTAAATAAACGTTTTAATGCCTGTGTGGGTAATAAACAATCACGATACGCTCGTGGTGAAACCATGGCATGATAACGATCCGCCAAAGCAAGAATACGCGCTTCACGAATAAACTGCTCGGCTTGCAAACGGCGCGGATACCCCTTACCACTAATTTGTTCGTGATGCTGTAAAACGATTTCCAACCATAGTTTATTGCGCACACCGACACGCTTTAACATCAAAGCACTTTGTTTCGGGTGATCAAATATGGCTTCACGCTGCTCCCCAGTGAGTGGCTCAGTCTGCAGATTTAAAGATTCCTGCAATTCCATCATGCCCACATTCGCTGTCAATGCAGCGCCAACTAAACACACGGTTTTGTCGATATCCATTTCCAATTTCTGTGCAACCATATAGCAAAACACTGAAGTATGAAGTGGGTGGGAAACGGTATATCGATACTGCTCATTTAAATGAATGGCGCCTAATAAAGCATCCAAATCATATTCACAAAGCGCGATAATTTCGTCGCACAAGTTCATTAAGTCATCTGCAAGATTAATTTTTTGGTCATCTTTGACGGAAATAATCTGTGTCAAAAACGACTCAACGTTAAAATTAACTTCGGTAATTCGATCAAAAGGACTTAAAACATCAAGGATATCATTCGTTGGTTCTTCAATGGTAGAAGGCGAATCGTCATAGCGGAATGCTGGCATGTTGATAATTTTTTCGATTTGTTTGGCACTATGCAGCATCATGCCTTTTTTAATTAATAATCGTCCTTCAGAGTCGAAAATATCCCACTCTAATTCTTGTTCAACCCCTAAATCGGCAATTTGCAATTGCACTTTTTCCATAATTTAGTGTTTTTTTTCAAATAGTTAAACTAATAAACCAAAAAACTTTTTGGCTAACTCACTATAGGTCGACGGCTCAAAGATAAAGTTTAGAATGGATACTGAGAAGCGCAGGCAAAGCCACGAAAATATTGATTAAACGATGGCTTGTAATCGTTCTAATGCTTGTTGTAAGCGCTCGATTTTAGTTGTGTAGGCGAAACGGACATGTGTGTTGGCCTGGTAGTTTCCAAAATCCACACCAGGAGTCACTGCCACGGCTTGTTCAATTAATAATCGTTGGGCAAACTGAAAACTGTCAGTGGTAATCGCGCGGCAATCAGCATAAATATAAAACGCACCTGTGGGTTTGTAACCAAGTTCAAAACCTAGTTGTGGCAGTGCTTGTAACAAAAAATCACGACGTTTTTTCAGCTCATCACGACGGGTATTGAGTTCTTGCAACACTTCAGGAGCAAATGCCGCTAGCGCTGCATATTGTGCAGGTGTGGATGTTGCGAGATAAATATTTTGCGCCAAACGGTCCAGACCTTCAATCCATTCAGAAGGAGCAACCATCCAACCAATACGCCACCCTGTCATGCCAAAATATTTTGAAAAGCTATTTATTACAAATACACGATCGCTACGCTTGACGGCTGTTTCGCTTGCTTGATCATATTCCAAACCTTGGTAAATTTCGTCGACCAACAGATAGCCTTGCTTGTTTTCAATAAAGTGAATGTATTGTTGTAGTTGCTGTGAGCTTAATACGGTTCCGGTTGGATTGGCAGGTGATGCTATGATTAATAACTTACAACGTTCATCCCAGGTTTGCTCCAACTGCTCAAGACTAGGAAAAAAATTATTACTCGCATCAACCGCGACAGAAACTGGCTCAGCCGAATAAAGATGAACAAAATTTCGATTCGCAGGATAACCTGGATCCGTCAGTAGGACTTTATCGCCTGGGTTTAGCAGACTGGCCATTAATAATTGTAATCCACCTGAAGCACCTGGCGTTATCACTATTGTTTCTGCATCCACTTTTTGTGCGAAATGTTTGTCATAATAATCAGCAATGGTTTGACGTAATTCAGGTAGACCTAAAGCCGAAGTGTAATGCGTTTTACCTTGCCGCAAAGCAGCAATGCCTGCATCCACCACGGCTTGAGGACTGGTGAAATCTGGTTCGCCAACCTCCATATGAATCACATCCCGCCCTTGGGCTTCCAGCGCTTTGGCTTGCGCCAATAAAGCCATCACCTGAAAAGGCTTAATATGTTTCATACGTGAGGCAAAGTCGATGCTCATGCTTGCTGATAATTTTCCAATTGTTGTTGCAGCCATGTAATGTCAACCAAGACGTTACCATCCGCTTTACCATCCACGATTAATTTGGCCGCTTGATTAGGTTCGCCCAAACTATCAACCACTGCCATGGCACCGCTAAAGTCATGGCTTCGAGTGTAATCATTAATCGTTATCAATGTTGCTAGATTGGCTTCCAAGCTGGAGCGAATACCATTGTGAGAATCCTCGATAGCTATACATTGCTCAGGTTTTAAACCCATTTTCTCCATGACATAAAAATAAATATCACCCGCTGGTTTCTTCTTTGGTACGATATCGCCTGCGCCAATAACCTCGAACCAATTAAGTGAATCTGCGCCCAAGGTGTAGGTGAATAAAGCTTCCACGTTTTCCATGGTTGTAGTCGTAGCAATGGCAAGACGGATACCTTTTTGCTTAGCTTCATTAAATAATCGCAGCACGCCGGGTCTCAAATGCACTTCACCGGCTTGTACCAAGGCTTTATAGAGCTGGTTTTTATCCTTATGGATTTGAGCCAGTAGCTCATCAAAATCGTCGGGCTGCTGATAATCTGGGCGATGGGTAGTGACATAATGGCGCATACGCTCCTTGCCTCCCGTCACGGCTAACAGCTCCTGGTACATTTGATCCGACCATTGCCAGTCAAGACCATGTTTTTGAAAAGCTTGGTTAAACGCAATTAGATGACCTTCACGCTCGGTATCTGCCAAGGTCCCATCCACATCAAAAATCAAGGCTTGTAAACTCATAGCTACCTCTAAATTAAAATCAGCGCAATAGTATACCGTCAAATGCTGATATGGCGTAATTTAGGTGACTAACAAGAATGTTTGCCATTACTGATAGTTTCTGGTAAAAAGGCCAGCTAGTTAATTTCCGGCGAATAGGAGATCAATCACGATGGCCGAGAATAAAAAAGGCACTGCTGCCACTGGAGCGGGGTTTTCCAATTTTACTCCATATGAACCTGCCAAGGACGAAGAGTATATGAGCGAAGCGCAGCAAGAGCATTTTCGCGATATTCTCAAAGCCTGGAAAAGGGAACTAATGGAGGAAGTCGACCGTACCGTTCACCATATGCAGGATGAAGCGGCAAACTTCCCTGATCCAAATGATCGTGCAACCCAAGAATCCGAGTTCACCATGGAGCTACGTGCCCGTGATCGTGAACGTAAATTGATCAAAAAAATCGAAGAATCACTCACCGACATCGATAATCAGGAATATGGCTATTGTGAACAATGCGGCATCGAAATCGGCATTCGTCGCTTAGAAGCTCGACCAACGGCGACCTTGTGTATTGATTGTAAAACACTGGATGAGATTCGTGAAAAACACGTGGGTTAAATTTCGAATTCAAGTTAACAAAAAAAGGCCTATTGAAAACTCAATAGGCCTTTTTTGTTTACATTCATTACCGACAGATTAAACCATACGCGTACGTAAACCGTTTTGACTAACGAATTTTTCGATGTATTCATATGCATCCGGATTTTCAGATTTTAACGCTTGATTCACTACTAAGCATTTTTCACCATCCACCATTCCTGGGCGCACGCTTTGGTTATAGTGAAGTCGGTGGTCTGGGCCGAAACTGCCAAGAATTGAGGAAATGCGCTCGATCCAATCACTCGGGCGAAAACGGTTTCCGTCTTCTTTGACGCTTTCAATAATTAATGTATTTTGCTGTGTTGTCATGATGTTCAATCCCCACGTGAGAAACTTTATGACATTGTTATCAGAACGTTTGCCTGTATCGACAATTCAGCACTGATATATAGAAACAGACCGCGATAATTCTGTGATGTTCAACACACTCTGCATTTTAATCTTACACAAAATAAAAACCATTCCCATTTTGCGCAAGCTTGGCTATCTCTATTGAGATAAACAATTGTGTTAAGCCGAAAGAAGTTTTTTTAAAGAACTATAAATCTTCTTCGATAGCCCGTTTTACAGCGTCAAATTTTGCATCAACAGTCTTAATATTTCCTGACGAGGATTGAGAAATCGCAGTATCGGGATCCTTTAGACCATGCCCAGTCAATGTACAAACAATTTTACTGCCTTCAGGTATTTTACCTGATTGAATATCACGAATTGCACCAGCCAACGATGTGGCGGAAGCAGGCTCACAAAACACGCCTTCTTTTTGTGCTAGCATCACTTGAGCCGCTAGAATTTCTTCGTCACTGCATTCATCAAACCAACCTTCAGATTCTTTTTGCACATTCCAAGCTTTGTCCCAAGATTGAGGGTGACCTATGCGAATTGCTGTGGCGACAGTTTCTGGATTATCAACCATTGCACCACGCATAAATGGTGCTGAACCAGCGGCTTGGTAGCCCACCATGGTGGGACGGTTGTTAACAATTCCGTGTTCATGGTATTCGCAATAGCCCATCCAATGTGCAGTGATATTGCCAGCATTTCCTACAGGCAAGCAGTGGTAATCAGGGGCACAATCCAATTCTTCAACGATTTCGAATGCAGCGGTTTTCTGTCCTTGTAAACGGTAAGGATTGATAGAGTTAACAATCGTCACAGGCACTTGATCGCCAACTTCTTTGACCAATTGCATACCTGCATCAAAATTACCTCGGATCTGAATAATTTTTGCGCCATGCATCATGGCTTGCGCAAGTTTACCCATGGCGATTTTTCCATCGGGAATTAATACATAGGCGGTGATGCCTGCACGGGATGCATAAGCAGCGGCTGCAGCTGAGGTATTACCTGTTGATGCACAAATAACAGCCTGGCTACCCTCCTCCACTGCCTTCGTCACCGCCATGGTCATACCGCGGTCTTTGAATGAACCTGTCGGATTCAAGCCTTCGTATTTCACATAAATATCGACGTCTTTACCAAGCAAGCGTGGAATATTGTTTAAACGAATTAAAGGCGTGTTGCCCTCACCTAAGCTAATAATTCGAGTATCGTCGTGTACCGGCAAGCGGTCGCGGTATTTATCAATCAGGCCGGTATAACGTGGACGAAAAGGCATAACATTTCCTCTAATCTTTATTGACTGTTTAAATGTTCGGAGCGAATCCGGGTCACAGAACCACGAATCGTATCGAGTTTTTCAATGGCAGCAATTGCTTGATTCATATTTCTTTCTAAAACGGGTTGGGTCAGCATAATCACAGTGGCGCCACTATCTTTGTTAATCGGTTCTTTTTGAATCAGAGCTTCTATACTGATACCACGCTCGCCCATAATGCGGGTAATTTCGGCTAAAACGCCGGGTTTATCTTCAGCATGCATACGCAAATAGTAAGCAGTGACGACATCATCCATCGATAAAATCGGTAAGGTGGATAATGCATCTGGTTGAAAGGCCAAATGCGGTACACGATTTTCCGGATCACTGGTGAGTGTACGCACCACATCAACTATATCTGCAACCACTGCTGAAGCGGTTGGTTCAGCGCCTGCACCTGCGCCATAATAAAGTGTAGGTCCGACTGCATCACCTTTGACTAAAACTGCGTTCATAACGCCATCGACATTAGCTATTAAACGTTTTTCTGGAATTAAAGTCGGATGCACGCGCAACTCAATACCATCTGCTGTTCGTTTGGCGATGCCAAGATGCTTGATGCGATAACCTAACTGTTCAGCATAATTCACGTCTTCTCGCGTGATATTCGTAATACCTTCAGTTGAAACTTTTTCAAATTGCAACGGAATACCAAAAGCAATCGCCGCTAGGATGGTGAGCTTATGCGCTGCATCAATGCCTTCGACATCAAAGGTTGGGTCGGCTTCAGCATAACCCAAACGTTGGGCTTCGGCCAAAACATCGGCAAAATCACGACCTTTGTCGCGCATTTCCGTAAGAATAAAATTACCGGTGCCGTTAATAATACCGGCCAACCACTCAATTTCATTACCTGCCAATCCTTCACGAATCGCCTTGATAATGGGAATTCCACCGGCAACGGCCGCTTCAAAAGCGACCATAACGCCTTTTTTCTGTGCAGCCGAGAAAATTTCGTTGCCGAATTTTGCGATTAAAGCTTTATTTGCTGTCACCACGTGTTTTCCATTGGCTATAGCATTCATAACCAAATCACGCGCCAGCGTGTCACCACCAATTAGTTCAACTACAATATCGATTTCTGGATTACTGACAACTTCTTTGGCATTTTCAGTTAAAGCTACGCCTTCGGTGCTACAAATGCGGGAACGACTAATGTCACGCGCTGCGGCTTGAACAACTTTGATTTCGCGCCCAGCGCGTCGGGCGATTTCTTCCGCATTACGGGTAAGCACGTTCAGTGTACCGCCACCGACGGTGCCTAAACCGAGGATTCCTATTTTTACTGGCTCCACTTTATTCTCCGTTGGTTTTTTTCATCGTGTCATTGCGAAACATATCACGTATTCCGCGCAAGGCTTGGCGGGTGCGATGAGCATTTTCAATAAGCGCGAATCGCACATGAGTGTCGCCATATTCACCGAAACCAATGCCCGGCGATACGGCAACTTTGGCATCTTTTAATAATTTTTTTGAAAACTCAAGTGAACCCATTGCTCGATAAAAATCGGGGATCGGTGCCCATACAAACATGGTTGCTTTGGGTTTCTCAACAGCCCATCCAAGCTGATTCAAGCCCTCACACAAAACATCGCGTCGGCGCTTATACATTTCCGTTATTTCCGCGACACACTCTTGTGGACCTTCAAGTGCTGTAATCGCCGCGACTTGAATTGGGGTAAACATGCCATAGTCCAAATAGGATTTGATACGCGCCAAGGCGCCCACTAACGTTGGATTACCACACATGAACCCTACCCGCCAACCGGGCATATTGTAGCTTTTGGATAACGTGTAAAACTCTACGGCAATTTCTTTTGCACCAGGCACCTGTAGAATGGATGGCGATTTGTAACCATCAAACGCGATATCCGCATAAGCCAAATCCTGGATTACCCAAATATCATGTTCCCGCGCAACTTCGACCACTTTTTCAAAGAATTCCAAATCAACGCATTGAGTGGTGGGATTTCCGGGGAAATTTAAAACTAGCATTTTTGGTTTTGGCCAAGTGTCTTTTATGGCTTTTTCCAATTCCTGGAAAAAATCCATTTCAGGCACTAGTGGTACATGACGAATATCAGCGCCAGCAATGACAAAACCATAGGGATGAATGGGATAAGTCGGATTAGGCACTAAAACCGCGTCACCAGGACCTAAGGTGGCTAAGGCCAAATGCGCCAGACCTTCTTTTGAGCCAATTGTGACGATGGCTTCAGAATCCGGATCAAGATCAACGTCAAATTTACTCTTATACCAGTTGCAAATGGCGCGGCGTAAGCGTGGTATTCCCTTGGACATGGAATAACGGTGAGTATCGTTACGTTGCGTCGCTTCCACCAATTTGTCGATGATATGTTTGGGCGTAGGCTGGTCGGGATTCCCCATACCAAAATCAACAATATCTTCACCTCTCGCTCGTGCGGCGGCTTTTAGTTCATTGACGATATTGAATACATAAGGCGGTAAACGCTGAATGCGCTGAAATTCTGTAAACACCGGTTTTTCTTTCTCGCTAGTGTGCGACGTTAGGGCTAAAGCAAGCCCGCAAAAATACCCCTGAGATTATCTGCTGTCAACGAAGATTTCCAAAATAGCCAAATACTTAAGCGTATAAGCTAAAATTAATTGAAACTTGGAATACTCATCTCCAGAAGGCATAATGGACGGCCTTTGTTTTGAACCAAGAATCAAGCTGATAGCCGCCGCAAATGCAATTAAATCAGGATTATAACACAAATACCTATTCCATACGGGCTTATGCTGACGATCACGTGTTGGTTGCCTGCCCAGTCAGACCTAATGTCATCGACACTAGCCACGAACGGCCTCAGCCACTACAGGAGGTCAAGCGGCTAGAGCAAAGCTTTGTTATTGGATTAGAACGCCTAGATGTCACGTGGCCTTTGAAGCAAATAGAGGATCTTGATGAGAAACACCTTCAGGAGCTAGTCAATTGGCACCCAGAAATTGTGATCTTAGGTACCGGAACAAAAATTCGCTTTCCAGCGCAAAAACATATCGCTTATTTTTGGCAAAAAGGCATCGGTTTCGAAGTCATGGATAGTCAGTCCGCTTGCCGTACCTATAATTTTTTACAAGCCGACCAGCGCAAGGTCGTTGCTGCAATAATGTTATAAAGGCCTAATCAGCCTCATCAACCCGCTCAGCTGCTTTCCAAATTAACTCAACGCCCATTCCCGCTTTATGTGCGTTTTCACTAATATGTTGGCGCCAGCCACGAGCCCCTGGCAATCCATGGAATAATCCTAACAGATGGCGACTCATGGCTGTGAGCTTTACACCCTGACTCAATTGTTTTTCAATATAAGGCAGATATTCGTTGAGAATTTGTTTGCGTGTTTTAAGCGGGCAAGACGACGCGTAAATTTTCTGGTCTATAGGCGCCAACAAATAAGGATTCTCATAGGCCGCTCGACCGATCATCACACCATCCACTTGTCGCAAGTGAGCGTCGGCTTGTTGCAAGCTTTTCACGCCGCCATTCAAACTGATATTTAAATGAGGAAACTCCTCTTTTATGCGGTATACATAATCATAATGCAGGGGTGGAATTTCGCGATTCTGCTTAGGACTCAAGCCCTGTAACCATGCTTTGCGCGCATGAATATAAAAAACATTCACACCTGAATCGGCTAACACCCTCACAAAGTCTCGAAAATACTCGTAGCTGTCTGCATTATCAATTCCTATGCGGGTTTTAGCGCTAACGGGAATATTCACAGACTGGCACATGGCCTTGATGCTTTGCGCAACCAAGCTGGCATCAGCCATTAAACAAGCGCCAAAACGTCCGGATTGCACTCGGTCACTGGGACAACCCAAATTGAGATTAACTTCATCATATCCCGCTTGTTCAAGAATCTTACTGCATTCAGCCAATTCTTTTGCATCACTACCCCCTAGTTGCGCCACTATAGGATGTTCAGCTTGATCAAACTCAATTAACTTCTGGCGTGGGCCATGCAATAAAGCACCGGTGGTGATCATTTCGGTGAACAAAACGCAATGCTGGGAAATCAAACGTAAGAAATAACGTTCGTGGCGATCAGTCCAATCAAGCATAGGAGCGATAGAAATTTTTCGTGAAAACATGGAGTTGGCCACAGGCTAGGTTAAGCTGAATTTAACCGCTCAAGCCCATAATCCGGGCTCGAGGGACATATGCCAATTCTACTATAAATTATTAAAAAACAAAGGTATTTGTTTGTTTCTTCAGGGAAAACAACCTATACTTTAGCGAAAAGATAGATAATTAATGGGCATGTGGTGGGGCAGAAGATTGTCGTATGGCAATCATAAAAAAGCGAGGCGCAAGTTGTCCTCTAGATTTGTAAAGCGTGACTGCGGGGTGTCATTACAATCGCTTTTGTATAGAAGCTGGCGATATCCTGTTGCTTTAACTCTGATTTTTCTCTGTACCCTACTGCCTTCTACCAGCAGTTTTTCTGGTCCTCCCATGCCGTATGATGCGTGGTCAAACTCCAACGGACGCATTGTTGCAGCCTGCCCTGCTGGATTTACTTGTGATGACAACACTGTTGGTCAAGGTGTTTTGCAGCGCACGTTAATCAGTAGTAATGGCCAGCGTTATATGCAATTAATTCTCGAAGATGGCGCCATTGCAGGCGATGGCCAATTTCGTTCTGAAACTTTTATTGATGCATCCAACACTCAACGTTGGGGTGCTGCCGGTAAACAAACCATAAATCAAACCGGCGTAGAGAATATTAATTACGGTATTGAGTTTAGTACTGGATGGGCTAATACCCCAGGCTCCCCTGCAGTCATCATTAATCAAACCGTTAGAGATACCACCACTCAAGGTGTTGGGTTCATGAGTAGTTTCGACTTTGCATTAAATCGTGATGCTGGTGGCAATGCCACTGGTTATAATTTTGGTTTGCGCCAAGAAGTTACAGGCTCTGCCGCTCTTAATGGTATTGCAGCAGCCGGCCAAGATTATCAAGTGTTTGTATTACGTCGTGCCGGTGGTGATATGGTCACAGCTGCTGGTAGTGCCACTCTTCCTGCGTCAGCGGGTGGTATGGGTGGTGCTGGCGCTGTCGGAGGCATGGGCGGTGGTGGCGGTGCCGCAGCACCTGCTGCTCCACCGGCCCCTGCTGCTGGCGGAGGTGCGGCGGCTCCTGCCCCAGCACCTGCGGCTGGCGGCGGTGGAGGAATGATGATGTCGTTTTCCCGATCAACCACGTCCAATAACAACAACACCCAAACCAATACTGGAGCAGCAGCTGGAAGTGTAGCACCCGCTACAAATTCATCCCGCGGCGCTACCCTCACTGCCGCTATTCCCAGTGGTGGCACATTCCGCACAAACGCTTTTGATGGAGGTGCTGCCAGTGCTGGCGATATTGGTGGTCCAGCGCCTTGCGGTACTGAACCACCTGTTGGTGTAGGTAATGGTGTGCCACCAACTTGTGCTAATGATCCTGCACCACCTAATCCTGGCAGTGTTGGTGTTGGCGCGGGTGCCGGTGCTGCGGCACCTCCGGGCACACTAAACCCACCGCCGCGAAACGGTGCCCCACCAGGTGGGCAGTTTACTGGCAGTCCAGCCGGCATGGCGGGTGGTGGCCCAGCTGGTGGAACTGTGGCCTGGAGTGCTGGAAATGAGATTCAGGTGTTGTGGATTGGACAAATCTGCCAAGGTTGTCAGACCGTTGCCGGTATGGGCATGGGTGGAGGCACAGGTAACTTTTCGTTTCAAGCATATGAAAATCTATCCTCGGGTGCATCGGCACAGACCCGCTCAATCTTTTCAGCAGCACCGTTTGGATGGAATGGTGTTTTTGGTGCCCAACCAGGCCTCTAATCCCCAAGATTTTTAGTAACACATTTCACTCGCTTCGTTGTTTCAGTTATGAGAGTTCTGTTATGCTGTTTTCATGACTGAGGAAATAAAACCCATGCGCCAAATTCTGGTTTATGCCGACTCACTTAGCTGGGGCATTATGCCGGGTTCAAGAAACCGTTTTGCCTTTGATAAGCGTTGGCCGGGTGTTCTTGAAACCCAACTTAATAGTTTAGGTCATCGGGTTCGAATCATTGAAGATTGTCTCAATGGGCGACGTACGGTTTGGGAAGATCCATTTAAAGCGGGTCGAAATGGCAATCTAGCCATTGCCCAAAGCATCGAAATGCACTCTCCATTGGAATTGATAATTATCATGCTTGGCACAAATGATTTTCAGTCCATGCATACCAACAACGCTTGGCATTCTGCTCAAGGTCTTAAAACAGTCATTCAATCAGCACGTCACGCACCAATTGAGCCGGGAATGCCGCAACCACCGATTTTAATTGTCACTCCTCCACTGATCGAAAAACCAATGGGTCCAATTGCTCCTAAGTTTGAAGGTGCAGAAAATAAATGTCTCGGTTTGGTCGAACAATATAAAACGGTAGCTGAAGAACAGGACTGTTATGTATTCGATAGCAACCGCATTACAACCGCTAGCAAAGTTGATGGTATACACCTGGATGCAGACCAGCACCTCGCATTAGGTCACGCCTTACTCGACACCGTGCAATCTATTATTACCGGTCGCAGCCAAATTTTTGCATTCAATTAAATAACAAATTATGCTCATTCGAATATTATCATCATTGCTTGTTTAGCAATAAAACCACAATGAACAATGTCTAA
>JAOUJM010000106.1 GCA_029883265.1 Gammaproteobacteria bacterium | reverse complement strand
CTGGGGAGTGGGTGTGTCCGAACGACCAGAATTTACACCATATGATTCTGGCTTTCTCGATAAAATTGTCGATCTCGATATTGAATACAATGTCGTGTATGCGCTTTCATCCTACGGAAAAGTATTTGTGTGGGCTGAATATGGGTTAGTAAAGCCCATTGATGGCAACGGTAGTAGTAGCGCGGTACCCGTACGCTATTTAGATAATTCGAGTGGTACGCCGGTAGAATTAAGCAACGTGAAAGCGATTCGGGTCAAAGATGATGGCTTGGCCTATGCGTTGTTGGCTGATGGCACTATAGCCGGATTAGCGGGAGAGGGAATTCAGCATAGCCTTCACTTTAGTGAGCCAACTCAACGTGGACAGAATTATAAAGATCTTGCCGCTGGTCAAGATCACTTTGTCGCATTGAAGGCTGATGGAACGGTATGGGTTTATGGGCAAAATGCCTTTGGCCAATTTGGTAACGGCCAAACCGGTAGTTATGAAGATGTGAGTGGCCATGCCCAGGCAAATCTGCCGCAAAAAATTCTCGCCGTGAAAGCCGGTCGACGCAGTAATTTTGCAATTCAAGCCAGTGGTTATATCTATGCCTGGGGCAGTAATCGCCATGGTGAACTTGGCTTACCAATTAACACTTCAGTTCATTATGGAGATGTGCTAACGCCCACGGTCATTAATGGTTTTCGTTTACGAGTGCCGCGTCCTGTTAGTGGAGACTGGCAACGTAGTTCATTTGGCCGCGGTTCCTATGTGTATTCCGCAGGAAGTAGCAGCTATGGTGGCTTGAGTTATCCAAATGTCGATCTTAGTGTGGGCGGATTTGAATCGTTTCCACATATCGGGTCGAAGGCGGACAATAGTGTTATCACCGATGTTTTAATCATTGCAAATGGTCAATCCAGTAGTCACATCTTACGCACCGATGGTACTGTTTTAGTTTGGGGTTTGAATGATCGTGGTTACCACGGTAGCGGTGATCAAACGAATCGAACTCAAGCGGTGTCTGTACTGATTGACGATGAAGGAAACTCATTTGCAGATGTTATCGCTTTATCAGGTTCTGCAACACATACCTTGGCGCTTAAAGCGGATGGTAGCGTTTGGGCATGGGGTAGCAATCAATACGGTCAATTAGGTGAAGGCTCGGTTGCGGATCATCAAGTGCCGTTTCAAGTGCCAGGATTAAATAATATTGTTGCCGTTGCTGCAGGCAACCGTTTTAGCGCGGTGTTACGTAGCGATGGAACTGTGTTTAGCTGGGGGCAAATGGACCCGCGCGTAGCTGCACCTAGTGGTACTGAAGTTAAAACACCGCAACGCCATTCCCTACTCGATGTTACCCGTGTTGTGGCAGGTCGCAATCATTTGTTAATGCTTACGGTGACCGGTCGTGTGTTCGGCATGGGTAGTAACGTGAATAAACAATTAGCAAATCTTGCTGTGTTTAATTCCAATCCTGGATGGATTACAAGTCTGACTAAAGTTAGCGATATTAGTGCGGGCGCCTATCAAAGTTTTGCTTACCTATTTGAAAATGGAAAATCTGTCTGGAAAGCTTGGGGTTCTAACACTCTAGGAGCTTTAGGTAATGGTGCGGGTGCCTCGCCAGGCAGTGAATTGGCAACGCCTGTTGCTTTATTTGGTTCCGCTGAAGGTATTCGTTATCTCCATGGTGGCGGTGCCGAGAGTCATTCCACTTATTATCAATTGGCAGATGCATTGTACGCTTCAGGGCGCAATGATTGGGGACAATTAGGTCGTGCAGACCGGTGTCGTCAAGGCGTGGAAGCCGCTTGCAATCAAAAAGGTTTTCAACGTGTGTTTAATGCCAACTTGAATTATACCGACCATCAAACGGTTATTGGTTCTTGTGAGTCCTGTCACGATGGTCAAACCTCCATCGGGAAAAACGGCATATTGCGAAAAAATTTCTCTCATATTGCCTCTACGCAATATTGTGGGAATTGTCATAACTCTTATTCTTTTAGTCTTGTGTATTCAGTCGATCACAATGACGTCTTGGGGACATGTACGGATTGTCACGCGCCTCCGACCACTCATACGGCTGTTGGAGTGACTGGCAGTTGTTTCAGTTGTCACAGCACTACCTCCTGGCTCTCACCCTATAATTCTTTGCCATCAGCAGGAGCGCCATAGAAATGAAAATTAGCAAAGCGCAATTTGTAGTTAAACTGAAAACAGCGAAACACAAGGTAGTGAGGATGAATATTATGAGATTCGTATACATGATCTTGTTCGCACTGAGCATGCATTCCGTGTGGGCGTCGGACTATACCTATACACTAAATTTGGTACCCATCGCTAATCCAGGAACAAGCCAAACCGTGCGTTCGGGTGATACGGTGCAATTAATTGGTCAAGCAAGTGATCCTGATGGTTCGGTAGCGAGCACCTTCTGGCGTCAATTAACAGGTCCAGCGGTTTCAATAAGTTCACCGTCCTCTTTAAACGCCAGTTTTACTGCGCCGCAAGTGACCGGTGGAACCACCGAGAAAATAAAAATTCAATTGGAAGTGTTTGACACACTTGGTGCGTCAACTACCAGTTCATTGCTGCTGTATGTGCAAAATAGCGGTATTACGTTTCCCGCTATCGGTAACAAAAGCATAAATGAAAACCAAGCCTTGGCGTTTACGCTAAGCGCATCCGATGTCAGTGGAAATCCAGTGAGTTATGGTGTTGATAATTTACCATTAGGCGCGAGCTTTGATGCCACCAGTGGAGTTTTCAATTGGACACCGGATTATGAGCAGTCGGGTAACTACGCCGTAACTTTTTTTGCGCATGCAATATCAGGTTTGTCAGAAAGCCAGACGATTAACATAAGCGTCATTAATATTAATCGTGCACCGATTGTGGATGCTGTAACATCAGTGAATAGTGCAGAATTTTCAAATGTGCAATTTACTGTAAGTGCAAGTGATCTTGATGGGCAAGTAACGAGTTTATCTCTATATTCTGGCCCTGCTGGCGCTAGCTTTAGTAATGGAAGCTTTAGTTGGACACCCGGTGTAAATGACGCAGGTGTGTATGATGTAATTTTTGTGGCTAGCGACGGTGTCACAGAAACTTACCACACCGTGACTGTAAGCATTGCTAATGTGAACCAGGCACCACAAATCGATATGGGTGCAAGTTTATTCGTGCCTGATTGGCAAACGATAAGTCTTAATCCACAAGTAGAGGATATTGATGGTAGTATTGCTAGTGTAAAATGGCGCCAGATTAGTGGGCCGACGCTTAATTTCAGTTCCACCACCAGTATTAGTACAAGTGTTGTTACGCCTGACATTCCGGCAGCGACTACTTCAGCAGATGCCATCGTAGAATTGAGTGCGACTGATAATGAAGGCTTGGTTAGTACCGCGCAACTACAAATAACGATTTATCATGAAAATCAATTACCCGAAGTCAATGTTGTGTTATCGCAAACGGTGGTCGCTTCAGGTGATGTGATCTTAGCAACTGTGAATGCGAGTGATGTCGACGGACAAATTGTCGACTACTTATGGATGCATCAAGCCGGGCCATCAGTACTATTTTCCAATCCGAATGCGCCACAAACTCAAATTTCAATTCCTTTCATTGCCGCAGGTGAAGTGATTCGGCTTCGTCTTGCTGTCGGTGACAATGAGTCTGGTGTAACCCTTGTAGACGTGCAATTAACCACTCCGCCGCCTGCATATACACAAAATAGTGGAGAATTCGCACGAGCATTTGGTTTGAATGCGAATACCATCTATACAATGGTGGTTGGTGCAACGGCAGATGCTCAAAATAATAGTTTCATGTTTGGTAATTTTTATGGCTCCGAAGATTTCGATTTTGGGCCAGGTGAAGATATTCGTGTTGGAAATTCATATAACCAAAGCGGTTTTATTACCAAGATTTCTGAGCGGGGAACCTATGAGTGGACGTGGGTGGCCTATTCCTCTGCGGGAATGTTTCGTCCGTTTTATCTCAATAAAGCAGTTGCGGATGCAGCAGGTAACGTATACGCCACTGGGTATTTTAAATCCTATGCGGATTTTGGTGCCGGAAATGTTACTGGTACTGCGGAAGCAATGTTTATTGTGAAAATTTCGCCTCAAGGTAGCTTGTTGTGGCAACGTTTCATTGATGGTAGTGGAAATGATCGTGGCATCGCTATTGATGTCGATGCAAATGCAAATGTCTATGTTTTAGGTGAGCATGGATCTGTATCGATTGATTTTGATCCCACTGAGGGTAGTGATGTACGCAATCGCACTTCTTACCAGGACCTTTTTGTCACAAAACTGAATAGTAGTGGTGATTACCTATGGACATCTCGTGTTGGTAATTCCATTGCAGAAACCTATGGTTACTTTTATGGGTATGATTTAACGGTGGATAACAATGGTGCAGTGTACGCCAGTGGCCGGGCATATGCCTCGGTAGGAGAAACCATGCGTTTCGCTATCGATCAGGCAAACCAAGATGTTGAGGTCTTGAATAGTAATGATGGTTACTTGTTTAAACTGGATACTAGTGGCGCCTTACAATGGGTTTGGCGAGCATCGCAAGCAGGAACAGCATCGTTTGTGCGTGGATTGGCCGACTATAACAATGAACTCAGTATTCTATTTGCTTATAACAGAGGTACAGTGGACACTGACCCGCTAGGTAGTGGTGCAGCAGTTTCTACCTACGCAAACAATACTTACCGTGTTGTTAGTTTATCGAGCGATGGCAAGCAAACTTATCTCAGCGATGCATTTAACTTCGCACCTTTTGCCATAGATTATGATCCTCAAGGTAATTTCTACATTAGCGGCGGTAGCAGCGGTGGGGATTTTGATTTAAGCGGGGGAAGCGATTATCAATATGGTAAAGGTGGTTTGGATATTTATGTGACGAAACTTGATGCAGCGAAAAATTACCAATGGACGTACCTGGTTGGTGGCACTGGATCGGACGTAGCAAAAGGACTCGCAACATTACCCAACGGTAGTGTTTGGGTGATGGGATCTTTTTACAATGGTAGCGTCGATTTTAGTAATGGGCTTGGACACACGGCTAAAACCGCCAGTGGCACTCATTTGTTCGCAATGATGTTAACCGGCGATCCGACTACGCATCGCGATATTGATGGCGATACGATTGCAGATGCGTTGGAAACTTTAGTCGGAATGAATCCCAGTGACGCCGCAGACGCCTTAGGTGATATTGATGGCGATGGTGTGAATAATCTTGATGAGTATCGAAACGGGAGTTTGGGAGGAAATTAAATCGATACATCAATTTAATATTTTACAGTCAAAAAAAACCCGAATCTTTGATTCGGGTTTTTTTTGAAAAGATAACAAGTGAATTGTAAAAAAGTACAAGCGTAGACGATTAAGTCGGTTGTGTGGGTGTGATAGCGTATGAATTACCAAGGGACTGCTATTAAAAGGAAATATCTGTGAAACGCCTGGTAACTTTTTTAATGCTATTGTGCTACAGCGTATTGCTATCTGCGAATATTGCCGAAGGGCTTATTGCGACCTCGGCAATGGAAAGTCGCTTTTCCATAGCGATCGGTGATGACGGCCGCGCCTATACCGTCGGTGATAACACCTATGGACAACTTGCGAGCTACAATGGCCCCCAAACCCCTCCTTTTCGTTCAACCTGGGGGCTTGCTCACATTCCTGGCTTGCCGCAAATCAATTTCGTCGCAACCAGTGCTGAAAATGCAGCAATGGTGGTAACCGCTAGTGGTGAGGTTTGGGCTTGGGGAGGCTATGCTCACTTTTTTATATTTGCCTCTAGCTATTTTGGATGTAGTAGCGATTCCGATTGTGTGATTGCTCAGCCGGTAAAACTACCATTTCCAAGTGGCGTGAAAATAAAGAAAGTTTCATTGGGGCGACATACAGGATTGGCCTTGTCTACTGATGGTAAAGTTTATTTACTTAAAAAAGAAACCGCTGGTGGAATCCAAAATGTTAAGACGGGCGAACAAGAGTTAACAAATATTGTTGATGTAAAAACTTCAGTGCACATGAATTATGCACTCTCGGCTGATGGTCATGTTTATGCTTGGCTTCACGAGCTGCATTCGGTAGCTCCGCCGCATGGTGTTGATGGCTTAGGCAATGAGTCTACAACCCCCCTGCGTTACTACACGGGACCTGGTTTGCCCTTAACTGGAGTAAAAGCCATTTCAATACAATCAACTTATACGCCGTCACACGATGAATTTGCTCATGCATTAATGGCCGATGGCACTATTGCTTTTTTACATGGCGACGCTATCCAAGCAACAATTTCAATGGCGGATGATGTGCTTGTTAATTCAGGCTTTAAAGCGATTGCTAGTGGTGATGCTCATCTGATTGCTCTTAAAGCAAATGGTGATGTCTGGGTCAAGGGAGAAAATGATAAAGGTCAATTGGGTGACGGGAATCCAAAAGCTTTTCTTAATCATAGCATTGGTTCGAACAAACTTATTATAACTAATCCTGAAGGAAAAATAGAACATCCGGTTGCGGTAATCGCAACTGAAGACGCGTCATTTGCAGTGCTGAGTGATGGGTATTTGTACGCATGGGGTGTGAATAATAATGGCGCACTGGGTGTTGATCCAAGTCTTAATGTTACTCATGGCAATTATCAATTAGTCACTAGGCCTAGTTTTGTCAATAACTTCCGTGTCCGCATGCCTCGTCAACTTGCTTCCGGATCTGCGCAAAGTTTTTTTAGTCGTATAAGCTCAGAAGTGCTTGGTGTTGGTAGTTCCAGTTTTGGTGGGTTGGGTGTGAGTGGTGCGCGTACTGAGTCATATCAGTTTGAATCACTAGCGTTGCCACTTTCGTTTGATCATTTAAATAGTTTCAACCAAAAACTATATCCACTAAAAATCACTAGCGCCGATTCAAGCGGTTTTGTATTGCTAAGTAACGGTCGTGTGGCTGGATGGGGTTTGAACAATGGCGGACAACTTGGAATCGGAAATCAAGTCAATCAAAACATTCCAGCTCAAATCAATAATTCCAGTGAGCGAAGTGCTAGCAATCGTGTGCTTCCATTTGATGATGTCATCGATATTGTAACTTCCTCCACCCATAGTTTGGCCCTTAAAGCAGATGGTAGCGTGTGGGCATGGGGTAGTAATAACTTTGCCCAACTTGGCGATGGTTCCAAAGTGAGTCGTCAACAGCCTTTGAAAATCTATA
Source organism: Gammaproteobacteria bacterium (assembly GCA_029883265.1). Taxonomy (GTDB): domain Bacteria; phylum Pseudomonadota; class Gammaproteobacteria; order S012-40; family S012-40; genus JAOUJM01. The sequence goes on along the minus strand of JAOUJM010000106.1, from coordinate 8,090 downwards.
CACTTTCTGACATAAAAGCGATTGCGGTTGGTGAAAACCATAGTGTCGCATTAAGCGCAAATGGACAGGTTTATCGATGGGGGCAGGTGGATTTTGCTAGTGAAATTCCTAGTGATAGTGATGTGTCGATTCCACAGCTTTTGCTGATCTCAAATATTATTGAAATTGCTGCAGGCGCGCGCCATGTGTTATTGCTTAGTGGTAGCGGTGAGGTTTATGGTTATGGCGATAATAGTCGCAAACAATTAGGTTTAGATGCGGCCAGGGTGAGTCTTCCACAATCAATTATCGCGAGTACAGTTCAGAATATTAGCGCTGGACGTTATCAGAGTTTTATTTATCTAGTTGAAGGCAGTCATACAGTGTGGAAAGCCTGGGGCTCAAATAAACTTGGCGAATTGGGAGCCGGCCCTGGCTCGACGCCGGGAGCTTTGGTAAGTTCACCAATTGTTATCGCAAGCTCAAGTGACAAAGTGCGTTATTTAACAGGTGGTGGTCCGGGTAGTCAGAGTACCTTGCTAGAAAAGGATAACTATATTTATGCATCCGGGAAAAACGACTGGGGGCAACTAGGGCGAGCGGATCGATGTGAGCCGTTGCCTGTTGAGAGTTGTGGACAAGCGGGCTTTGATATTGTTTGGCGTTCATCTCTCTATCCGTTTGAGCATCCCGCCTTTCAATCGAATTGTGCATCTTGTCATGATGGCAGTACAGCACCAGGAAAGTCGGGTGATACGCGTTACGGCCGCACATCACATATTTTAACAACAGATTTGTGTGAGAGTTGTCACACGATTAGTAGTTTTACAACCCTAAAAACGTTTGATCATACACAGGCGATTGGTACCTGCAGTAGCTGTCATTTGTCGGATCAGTTTAAGAGTGTGGTGATTCAGAGACCTAGCGATCATATACCCGCGAGTGAGATTTGTGAGAATTGTCATTCCACAATAGCATTTTTGCCCACGACGAATTTTGATCACAACGATGCGGTGGGTGTGTGTTCCGAATGTCACGGTCAGAACAATCGATACAATATTGCGAGTAAACCTCCATCGCATTTGAGTACATCAGAACGCTGTGAGTTTTGTCATAACACAGTTTCGTTTACTAACCTCATTGATTTTGCACACACAGAGGCTTATGGTGCTTGTGCAAGTTGTCATGACGGATTTAAAGCAACGGGTAAAGCCGTGAGTCATGTGACAACGCAAATGGATTGTAGTTACTGTCATAACGCTCAAAATTTTGTACCACTTCAGGTGACCCATATTACACTCGATGTGGCTTGTGATTATTGTCATGGTGGTTCGTTTGCATATATTACTGCAAAATCACCTACCCATATTTCCTCATCCAGTCAATGTGGTGCCTGTCATAACACGACAGCGTTTCGGCCAGTAAATCAAATTGCACACGCTGAGGTTTATGAGAGCTGCTATTCTTGCCATGACGGAAATAAAGCAACAGCTAAGCCGCCAACACATGCATCAACAACAAACCAATGTGGTGATTGTCATGGAACCATATCGTTCCTACCGCTTATAGCATTTGATCATGCTCAAGTATTAGGTGCATGTGAAGATTGCCATAATGGAGTGACGGCGTCAGACAAACCTACACAACACACTGCGTCAACGAATTATTGTGGAAACTGTCACAATACCGCGAGTTGGATAGTAAGTACGATTGATCATAATGATGTGATTGGGACTTGTGCTGACTGCCATGCAAGTCCATTTACACACGTGCGAGTGGACGTATTTGATGGCTGCGAGTACTGTCATTTTACAACAACAACATGGCTTCAAACCTTCAATCCGTTACCTGTTTGGAATGAACACACACAGAATCGACCTTGTGTTGAATGTCACAACAATTACATCGCACAAGGTAAGTCCCCCACCCATAAGAATACAAGTGACTCATGTGGCGTGTGTCACACCACTGATTTATGGGTGCCTGCGATACTCGTGCATGCCGAACTATTAGATAGTTGTGAGTTTTGTCATGGCGCACCAAGTGTGCACCCAACAATTACCACGAACTGTGGATCTTGCCATTCAACTACGACTTGGCAGGTGTTCTGATGCGGGGGATGCTAGCGATGAACCAGGTTTTCGAAACTATGGACGTTATGATGAAAGATAATATTAAGGAAAATATTTCATGTGCCTTGCCAAAGCGATGGGTACGACTTTATCGACGTATGTTTGTGAGTTGTTTATGTGCGTTCTTTTCGATTAATGGCGAGGCGTCAGATTTTTCCTATGTATTAAATAGTATTCCGGTGAGTCAGCCGAGCGCTCCACAAACGGTACTGAGTGGCCAAAGCGTTAGCTTGGGTGGCGTGGCTGAAGATAGTGACGGTCTTGTATCAAAAGTATTTTGGCGACAAGTTCGAGGTCCGCAAGTGAGCATTGCTGATCCAACCAATTTACATACAAGTTTTGTAGCGCCAACGGTGACATCAGGAGAAATTGCGCTCATTCACTTACAGCTTGACGTGGTCGACAATCAAAATGCATCGACAAGTTCACCCGTGATGATTCAAGTGCAACAAAACACCTTAACTATGGAGACGATTGCTGATAAGACGGTTGAAGAAAACAGTGCGCTTTGGTTTAGTGTCGACGCAGCCACTACACTAGGTGGTGCGGTGAGTGTTAGTGTATCGAACTTACCTATGGGTGCGTTTTTTAGCGGTTCGGAGTTTTTTTGGGTTCCCTCTTATTCGCAAGCGGGTATTTATTCGGTCACATTCACTGCTACGAATGCGCAGTCCGCTCAAGTTAGTGAAACAATAACAGTTGAAGTGATCGATAAGAATCAAGCACCGCAAATAGAGACGGTCACTTCTGTAAATACCGATGAAACACAATTGGTGAGTTTTAGTTTGACCGGTAGTGACGCAGATGGCCAGACTACTAGTTTATCAATGGTTTCAGCACCCGACGGCGCCAGTTTTGTTAATGGTGTATTTAGTTGGGTGCCGGGCATTTATGATGCGGGTGTCCATGACGCAATTTTTATTGTCAGCGATGGCATAGACCAACGTGCGTTGACGGTTCCAATTTATGTTCAAAATCTTAATCAGGCGCCGACATTGAACTTGGGTGCTTATTTGGTTGTTGATGAGCGTCAAGTGATTAGCTTGAGTTCAAACGCGGCCGATATCGACGGGACGGTGAACCAAGTACAATGGAGCATAAGTGGCGATGCAGCAAGTTTGCTGTCAAATCTCGGAGAAACAATCGAACTTAAGTTAGCCGATGTGTTGGATGATACGGTGGTAACGGTGACAGCTGTTGTTACTGATAACGAAGGTTTGAGTACAAGCGAATCGTTAGCAATAAATATTCAGCATGTGAATCAATTGCCCACTGTTGAAATAGCAGTTACCAATTCACAAGTGTCAAGCGGCGACACCGTACTAGCCACAGGTTTGGGTAGCGACAATGATGGCTCTATTGTTTCCTACCAGTGGTCGCAACTCAGTGGGCCGGCAATTTCGATTGAAACGCCATTCGCTGCATCGACAAATATTTTGGTGGGGTCAATAGGCATTGGCGATACAATCATTTTTCAACTCAGTGTTAGCGATAATGATGGAGGAAGTGGAGTCGCATCGTTTAGTCTAAGTGCAGGTGGGCAGCTCACTCCAATCAATAACACAGGCAAATTCGCGCGCGCTTTCGCTATAGATAATGGAGATATGTACTCTTTCATTGCGGGCGCTACGACTGATGCTGCAAATAATGCTTTTGTCTTTGGTTCTTTTTATGGAACAAAAGATTTTGATTTTGGGCCTGGTGAAGATATACGCGTGACCAGTTCATCAAATAAGAGTGGCTTTATAACCAAGATCTCAGATAAAGGAACTTATGAATGGACGTGGTTGGCGCAATCACCCAGTGGTTTATTCAAATCGGTGTATTTAAATGATGCTGTTGCTGACAATTCCGGCAATGTGTATGCGACGGGATATTTTAATAGCTCAGTTAATTTGGGAAGTGGCTACATAACCGGTAATGGCCAAGCCATGTTTGTGGTGAAGATTTCGAACCAAGGTGAGCTGTTATGGCACCGCTTGTTCGATGGAAGTAGTAGTGAACAAGGTAGTGCTATAAATCTTGATTCAGTGGGGAATGTGATTGTGCTGGGGCATACACGATCCGCAACTATGGATTTCGACCCTACGGATACTGGAACGGATGTGCGTAGTCTTAGTTCGCATCAAGATTTATTCGTTAGTAAAATAAGCAACAATGGCGACTATTTGTGGGCCAGGCGTAGTGGCGGTGTTGGCCAAATTTCGTATGGAAATGCACACGGTATGGATCTGGTTGTCGCTGCAAGCGGTGACATTTTCGTAGCGACACGAGTGACGGCTACTGTAGGGCAGCTTCTTGATTTTGCAATTGATCAAGGTGGCCATCTAGTGAATGTGATAAACAGTAACGACGGATATGTATTTAAACTCTCTACTGATGGTGTGTTTCAATGGCTATGGCATCCAGCACAGGCATCTAGTCAAGCTTTTGTTTATAAGCTCGCTACGTATGAAAATGAGCTTACGCTATATATGAATTACAAAGGAACAGTTGATATTGATGTTTTGGGTAGCGGTGACTTAGTGAGTTCTCCTTACAGTTTTAATCGACGCATCGTCGTCTTGAATAATGTGAATGGTATTCAAAGCTATGCAAGTAATGAATTTCAACTTGTCCCCAGTAGTGTTGAGTATGATTCACAAGGCAATTTGTATATTGGTGGTGGTGCCGCATCAGGCGATTTTGATATCGGTGACGGTGTCGACTATCGTTATGCGCAAAGTGGTCGAGACCTTTATCTAACAAAACTAGATCGTAATAAAAATTATCAGTGGACTTATTTCACGGGTGGTAGCGGTTTGGAGGATATCAAGGGGATCGCGCCATTAGCCAATGGCAGTGTTTGGGTGGGAGGTACATTCTATAATTCGACGACTGACTTCAATGCGGATGTTGATAGTTTTGAGTTAACAGCGAGTGGTAACGACTTTTTCGCACTCATGATTACGGGTGATCAACTTAGCCACTTAGATAGTGACGGCGATACCATACCTGACAGTGTTGAAACTTCAGTTGGAATGAACCCTAGTGATGCAAGTGATGCTTTGGGTGATATGGATGGTGATATGCTGACTAACGTGGATGAATATCGCAATGGAACATTAGGCGTTAACTAGGTAAAAGACAACGAAAAAATTTCTATAGGAACTAGCCCGAATTTGCATTCGGGCTTTTTTTATTGATTCGATGTATTTACTGCAAACGCACACTTCCACCCATGGATAGTTTCATGCGTAAGCGCATATTTCGATAGGAATCGGCGTATTCCAGAGCGGTTTCCGCAGAAATGACATGGTGTTGGAATAAACTGAATAAGGACTGATCGGTGGATTGCATGCCGGAAGTATTGCCGCGTTCGATGGCGTCACCCAAAGCTTCAAACTTGCCCTGACGAATAAGGTCGGCAATATGTGGTGTTGATAATAAAAGTTCAAATACCGCAATTAAGCGACCATTGACTGTGGGTACTAAATGCTGGGTCAATACGGCTTTGATATGCAAAGACAAACTCAAAAGTGCTTGTTCACGTCGTGCTTCGGGAAAAAAATTGGCTATGCGTTCGAATGTTTGGCTGGCGCTATTCGCGTGTATGGTAGCCATGCATAAATGCCCCGTGTCGGCAAAAGCGATGGCACTTTCCATGGTCGATTGAGTACGAATTTCACCGATAGCCATCACATCGGGGCTTTGGCGTAAAGCATTAGTCAAGGCCACTTGATAATTATGGCAATCGACACCCACCTCACGCTGATTTACCACTGAGCGACTAACCGGTAAAACATACTCCACCGGGTCTTCGAGCGTGATGATATGTGAGGCATCATTTTTATTTCGGTGATTGAGTAGTGAGGCTAAGCTTGTGGATTTTCCAGAACCGGCTGGGCCGGAAATCAAGACCAAACCACGCTTAAGCATCGCTAGGTCGCGCATACCGTGCGGGATTCCTAGTTTATCCAGGCTAGGAATTTCATCAGGTATTGCGCGAATCACCATGCCGATATAGCCTTGTTGGCGAAAAGCACTGGTGCGAAAACGGCCTAAATTATTGGGTGCGGTGTAACCAATGCTGATTTCCAGTTCTTTTTCAAATTGAGGGAAAATATGCTCAGGAATAATCAGTTTTGCGATTTGCTCGAGGTGACTAGCCGCTAGTGGGCTTCCTTCGGAGTTGTGAATACGTCCATTGATTCGAAATGCTGGCGCACGTCCCTGGTTTAAAAATAAATCCGTCGCTGCCAAGCTTTTCATCTGCGTAAGTAACGAGATGAGATACTTAGTCATCGCATCCTCCCACGATTCCCTGGATAGTGACTATTATTTTGCGAGCTGAGCTTATTATATAGTGTCGTAAGCTGAAATGAAGCTTACGTGAGAATGACTAAAGCTAGAACAGGATTTATTTAGGGGATTACCTTAGCTAGGCGCTGCATCATTAAAAGGTGCAAGCGAATATTGCCAGCGAGAATATTGCCATTGCTTAAGAAATCATCGCCACCCTTCAAATCCGTGACCACGCCACCGGCTTCTTGAACTAAAAGAGATCCAGCGGCCATATCCCAGCTATTCAAACCAAATTCCCAAAAACCGTCGAATCGCCCAGCAGCTACATAAGCTAAGTCCAATGCGGCTGAGCCCGGACGACGAATGCCCGCTGTTTGTGGCATCATTACACGTAAAGTTTCTATGAATAAATCCACATCTTGATCCGCACGAAATGGAAATCCCGTACCCAGCAATGCGCCTTCCATGGTTTTTCGATTAGTCACACGAATGCGTCGGTCGTTTAATTGAGCACCATTGCCACGGCTGGCCATGAAAGTTTCGTCTTTAACTGGGTCATAGACCAAAGCTTGGGTAATTTGGTTTTTATGTTTTAAAGCGATGGAAACTGCGAAATGAGGAATGCCACGTAAATAATTGGTCGTGCCATCAAGTGGATCGATAATCCATTGGAATTCATCAGAACCACTGGCTTGTTGCACTCCACCTTCTTCGCCAAGAATGCCATGTTGAGGGTAAGCCTTGCGCAAAATAGCTACGATCTCTTGTTCAGCCATTCTATCCACTTCACTAACATAGTCATTTTGGCTTTTTTCCGTTACATTGAGCGTATCCAAGCGATTCAATGCTCTCATCATAATGTTGCCAGCATTATGGGCAGCGCGTTTGGCAATATTTAAAGTGGGATGCATGAAAATCTCCGGGCTTGGGCTTGAAATCGGTTGTTAGTCTGCTGATTTAGCGGAGGCGTATTGTAGGGTTTTAGCCCTTTAAAGGCAATGATATAAGTGAGTGCTCACAGCATAATGAAGTTAGAATCAGTCCGAATTGTATTAGTCGAAACCAGCCATCCAGGCAATATTGGCGCGGCTGCACGAGCCATGAAAAATATGGGTTTATATTCCTTATATTTAGTTCGACCTCAGCAGTTCCCCCATAGTGAAGCTACAGCGCGTGCATCGGGCGCAGATGACGTGTTACAACAGGCGGTCATATGCGACAGCTTGGCTGAGGCACTAAGTGATTGCCATTGGGTGGTGGGTACAAGTGCGCGAGAACGCAGTGTTGATTGGCCTTTATTAAGTCCTCGGGAATGGGCGCCACTAGCTTGTGAGCAAAGTCAATCAGGTCAGGTGGCCGTGGTTTTCGGGCGAGAGCGTACCGGCTTAACCAATGAAGAAATGGATTTATGCCAGCATTTATTGCATATTCCAACCAATCCAGATTACTCGTCATTGAATATAGCGGCGGCGGTACAAGTCATTTGTTATGAATTACGTAGTAGTGATGCTTTTAACATGACAGTGCCGCAAGCAAAAGCAAACGAATCAAACGAACAAGTGAGTAATGCTGACATGGAGGTTTTTTTTCAGCATATGGAAACGAGTCTATTGGATATCGGGTTTTTTAAACCACCGAATTACGAAAAATTACAACGCCGTTTGCGCAAATTATTTTTCCGTGCACGGCCAGATA
>JAOUJM010000105.1 GCA_029883265.1 Gammaproteobacteria bacterium | reverse complement strand
AAACGAGTTCCGTTTTGGTCAGTGACGATTCTCCAGGGGTGGCTATTTGAATTCATTCGAGTCACGTCTAAATTGGGACGCAACTTCCAACCAGTGACGTTATCGATCGTTAAAATACGCGATTGTTTGAGTATCGCTGTAGCATAAAAATGTAAAGACATTTCTAAAAGAAACAGACATAGTAGCGAAGAAAAAACAACAAGAGTAAGTGCAATAATGTTGTTTCTACGCATAAACTTGCCTTTTTGAAGAAGGAACCATCATGTCACGTAAACGCATTGTTGGCTTCTCTACAACTAGATAAAAAGCGATTCCTACTAAATAGATGAAGACTATGGTCATAACGAAATGAACCACCATCGGCAAGTCAAAATAGTTCTCCTTAACAAAAAGGACTGCTTGAATTGCAAGTGAATGTGTTAGGTATATACTGTATGACGCATAGGCTAATTGCTTCACACTTCTCGATTTTGCTATTACCGTTTCTGCAGTTTCAACCGCAAATAGCAACAGCACACTAAAAATAATTGCAACAACATAGAAACCAAACACATATGTAATACCAAGCGGAGCCCAAGGGAGCAACAATAAAGTTAAGGCAATCAGTGCGAGAGCACTTTTTTTATGATTGATTAAAGTTGTGAATTTAAACTCGGTACTACTATGCAGATATGCGATTAACACGCCCAGGACCAAACCTTCAAATCTAAAGTGTGTCGCTGTGCTATAGTAACTGAATCCATGTCCTGACAAATCATAATTCAATGCTCGGAAAACTAGTGGCAGTAACGACAAGAATATTAAAAGGCGTATATTGTACTTTATGTTGGTTGGGCTTATAAATTTTGGTAGAAGCAAAACAACAACCAGATAAAAATGTTCTTCAACACATAAGGACCAACTTACTAGGAAAAAAGGCATCTGGCTATAGTAGTTTTGTATAAAGATCAAATAACCCCAATTAAATGCTTCTCCTCTTGCCACAAACACCGCAGAATATGCTAAAGCTAATGCAGCTAGATAAGGCGGAACTGTACGTAATACTCTTCTAAGCAAAAAATGTATTTTGTTGACAAATCCATTGAATTTTAGCTCTTTCCAATAAAGACTACCAATAAGATACCCACTTAGAACAAAAAAAAGATCAACACCATAGGAACCTAAATGTATGTATTTTGCCACGATAGGATTATATTGATCTACAAATTGAAGCGTGTGAAATATCACCACCGACAATATTGCGGTTGCTCTTAGCAAATCTAAATTTGCGTTGCGTCTTCTATTGATCATATCTATTTCGATGAGTCAAAACAGTGAAAAGCTTATGAATTATTATCACTATCAACACTGGAGTTTTGTATTGATCTAGATTGTGTCATCATATTTTTAGTGAGTCGCAATTTGAGATGGGGTAGAATATTCGGAACCACAAATTTTAATGCAATTGAACCAACGATAAAGCCCATCACTACGCCACCTACTATTTTGGTAACCACATGCCCGAAACTTGATGCTGACAGTAATACTGCAACAGCGATACCATAACCAAACAATATGTTTTTGGAGGAGGAAATGAAAAAACGATACACTCCACCAATGCAGAAACCAAAGATTACGAGTATTACATACATCCCAGGTATACCAAAATCGATATACGCATCTCCAAAATATCCTATACTAATAGATGTAGTTCGCATTCCTGTGCCAACCATCGATGTTAAACCTGTGTATTTCATTGTCAAAATGGTATCGGACTCTAGTGCCTTTTTGTCTGGGAAAAGAATTCGTGGCATAAATAAATGCAATATAGCATTCCCCCACAGTTTTCCATTTTCATGGGGGATGGCCTGAGGTACATTTTTCATGGTGTATGCAATGTAATTAATATACTCGACTCGTCGAATTAAATGATCGACTCCTTTTGAGAAATCTTCTTGCTCTACATTCAAAAACATGTCTTTCATAAATCGAAGTCGATCTTTATATCCAACAATTGCTGCGTGGGCTCCAGTACCCGCATTAATGTAACTACGATATTCATTTTTTACTACTGTCCACATAACGCCTAAATAGAATGCTAATAATGAAAATGCAACTATTACTAAAAACATTTTTGGCTTAATTCTATAATTCAGTGTCACCAAAGTGATTAATACAACAAAAAATACGGTCTTAAAATCCGCAAAAAAGCCACTCAATCCCATTACGATTTCAACTACAACCATAGCAATAAAATAATTCCAGCCTGAGCGTCTCGTAAAAACAACATAAGTCACCACGAACACGAGGGCATAGCGTAAATCATCAATTGCAACCAATATTGTACCCATGCTATAAGGCAGATATTTTGAAAAAAGGGTAATTGAAGCAACATAGCCAATATAGAATACGAATAAGCGTAGAGGTGACAACTGCATTGCCTGGCTTTTTAGTAATTTCAGGTTTGGTAATTTCATACCCGTCATCGTTATACGTGCAGCAATAGAAATAACCATTAGCCCAAATAGACTCGCCCAATATGCCTTTAGAATAATAGGATCGCCAAAATCCTCCACAAGCGTCTTATCAAGATAGTTGCTATAAAATACTTTAATTGTAACGACAAACCATTGCCAAATTACGACAAACAACAAAATAGTTGGTTCGTTCTTATGCCACAAAAGACGGAAAAATACCGGCAAGACGACAAACGCGCCTAATGTCTCGATGGGATTCTTTGAAGTGATTGCATAAAAAGTTGCAAGCGAAAGCGCAAAAATGGCCCATACTGGCAATGTTACATGGCGCTTTATTTTTACGGCAGTATTCATCTTTCAACTATTTGTTGTAGAGCACTAACACAGTGCTTGACCGCCATATCAATACTATATTGGTTTATGTGCATAATAATTTTTTTTCGTCTAGACGAACCTGCAAACGAAGTTGCGGTCTTTTTGATTGCGTTTGCAAGCTCATCGACATGACCGCATAAGTATGTATATCCAGTTTCTCCGTCCAAAATGAGGTCCTCACTACAACCGACAAGGTTAGACACAATCGCAGGAAGACCGCACGCCATTGCTTCGTTCACAACCAAGCCCCAGGTTTCGCCCTCATCAGACGGTAATACCAACATATCGGCTAATGAGTAATACTCAGGCAGTTGTGACTGATTCTTAAACCCCTCTATAAAAATACTAACGTGAAGTTTCTCTGCCAAAGCTAGCATTTCTGATTTTAAATTCCCATCACCAACAAATATTGCTTTTACCTTGTATTTACTGCTATCCAGACTTCCGAGCGCACGGATAATATCCAATGGATGTTTTTTATCAATAAACTTTCCGACAAATAACACAAGAAGATCCTGTTCACCTTGCGTGAAACGCTGTCGACTTTTAGTTATTTTCTGATGTTTACATAAATCAGAAAAATATTGATTATCAACACTATGTGGCATCCGGAAGATTTTTGTTCTGTCCACACCATAATATTCGAGATAATCATCAAATCGTTTTCCCACTGATAAAAACCCATCAATTTTTTTAAATAGGACGGGCAATAGCATTCGTTTGATGAATCGTTTATATAATTTGGATCTACCAGGTAGTTGGGAGTCCCCGCGAACCAGTACCGGTATGTTTAATTTATTTGCGGCACGAATTGCCTGTATATATACCTTCAAATACCAACCATATACAATAATTGCTTTATAGTCGCCAGAATTTAATATTTGAATTATTTCAGGTGTATCGCATCCACTATAGCTATTTACATTTGGTTGTTTTGAATGATTGGGTAAGTATTCATAACGATAGCCTTGCAATAAATCAACATCCCATTCGAATTCGACGCCGAAACCCGCATCGGACTGGTCTTTCGCCGTTGTTCGATGCGCAAAATATACTGTTAAGTTTACCTGACTGCTTAGTTTTCGAAACAACGGGATTTGATACTGAATGGGGTGACTTGTAATGACGGCTACATTCACTTGAGTAAGTTCTGTTAGTGAGTAATCGAAAGCTTAGTTGTGGATGGACTTTACATAAACGCTATCAGCAAAATATTTCAATATATTAAGTTTTTTGCTAAGTTTTCTTAATATTTCAGAGATATAAATAAGCACCTTCATTGGAGTTGCCATATATTTCATATCAGATTTTTGCAAGCCTAATCCAAAAAAACAATCGACACTGGTGCTAGTGGGTCCTATCGATTTGCTGAATTCATGTTTAAGTTCCCCAATACTCCAGTAACGCACATCAAATGCTGACGGTTTTCTAAATCCTCTAGCCATTTGATGCTGTATAGACCGGATACCTAAAAAGTTTGCCATTTGTATTAGCGTTAACGAAGACTGTTTCTCTACTTTTGCAATTTCCATTAGCACCTGCCTGACATCAGGTTTGCTAAAATGTTGCAAAACACTGTAAGAAAATACTGTGTCAAATAATTGTTCTTTAAATGGAAGGTATCGTGCATCACCCACAACAAAACGACAATTAAGACCAAAATGTTTTGTTACTCGCCGTGCAGCCATGACGGCACCTAAGGATGGATCAATACCAATGCTTACATAGCCTTTACGTGCAGCAGCTATTGACCAACGTCCCCAATTACAACCAATATCCAGTAGCAATTTATTATTACTTTCACTAAGACGGATATTTGGTATGGGGTACTCTCGAATATTTCCAAGTAAACTAATGTAGCTATAACCGCTTGTTGCTCCGATCATATATGCCACTACTGGATCTATTTCTGAGTGGTTTGACTGGTACAATTCAACAATACCTTTTTTTTCATCCTCACTAATACCCAAAGATTCTAAATACAGTTCGGGTGCACGCTTATCCGCCTCATGGTTATCTCTAGCACGCTTTAAGGAAGCTGCAGCAATATCAATAGTCAATGGCACATCATCACGCAACATTACTGGTATACCATCAACAACGGGATAACTTCGTCCACATGAACATAATAATTCGCCGTTGCTGACAATTAAACTGCTCTTATCAACAGGACAACGAAGATTCTCTATATACCATTGATCAATTTGCAAACTCATGGCCCATATTCCTATATTGATATACTGTGTTAACTACGACTACCAACCTATTTTTCTGCTACAACATAGAGACTCTCGTGAGGGCGCCACCAATCATCACCGTCAATATTGTTTTCCCCTTGACGGTATTTCGAACGGCAAATATTTTTGAAACCTGCTTCGTTTAAATGTAGCGATAAGGTTTCAAAATCCCACGCGAATAAATGCGACCCTGACATACGAAACATGGTATTGACTATCTCAGTTTTCGTGCGCATTGCTATTGGCGTACCACCCAAATTTACCAAAGGCTCATAAAAAGATTTGTCGTCTTTTGCATACGCTAACATATACTTCTCCGCGTCAGGGACGATTATTCGAAATGTGCCATTCGGTTTTAGAACCCTAAAGCATTCCTTTAAAAAGCGTAGCGCATGGTAAAACTCCAAATGTTCTAAGAAGTGTTCAGCATTGATATGACTAATCTGTTCTGAAGATATAGGGAATTCGTTTCTTAGATCATAATAATAAGTCCCTGGTCGTCCGCTTGCATCAATATTGATCCATCCTGGCCGAACCAGATCACCACAACCGAAATTTATTCTGCAGTCCTCGCATTGACTGATTGCCTTTCTCAATCGATGACTGTGTACCAGTTGGTGGTAAGTGTTACTAGAAAGTTTTTTGAATTGCCGCAAAAGATGCCTTGAATCTTGACGAATACTTTCTGCGACAACATTTTTGATCACATTTTTCAACATAATCAGATCCTTTTTGACTTTATGATATTGTTACTCAAATTAACATATGATTAATTTTACGTCGTTTCGCATTTTTAACGCGTTCGACTACGTTCTGTATGTTTTTTACAAAAATCGTATTATTAGATGTTTCATTTCTACCCAGGAGTGGAGCTAAACTGCGATTAAAAGGATCGTATGAAAATGGCGAAAAGTCATATTTATACAGAATAGAGAATAAGTCTTCAATGAATTGTTTTTCACCCAATGTTTCAATAACAATTGCGTCGAGATTTTTATTGCACAGAATGTTTTTTGCACCTTCAAGAACAGCTAATTCATGGCCTTCGACATCAATTTTAATCATAGACGGATTGGCCTTACCCAGCAGTTTATCCAAAGTAGTTACTTTAATCTTCCCTGTGTGTTGATTCTCATCCTTAACACATTCAGTATCTACAACGCGATTAGTGGTATCCCTATCTAGGGTAAACCACAAGTCTGTTTCTCTGTCGCTCAATCCAATATTATGAATAGTACACTTGCGTTCGCATTCGTTTATTTTAACGTTCATTTTCAAAGAGCCAAACGTACTCGGAATTGGCTCGATTGCCATTACCGACGCCTTTGAGACACCGCAAGCCAATATTGAGTAGGCACCCACATTTGCCCCAATATCTATAAATAAGTCTTCCTCTCGTAAATAATGCATGAGAAAAAGCATTTCGACGTAGTCGTGAAGTCCTGTATAAATGTTTCCAGTCGCACCTGTCATTCCATTCTTGACTGCCAATTGAGTTTTTTCTATATAAGGGATAATCACATAATCACCTGTTAACCGACTGACAAGTTGCCATCTAAAGTAACGAAGCAGCGAGCGAATTGCCTGATTACGATTAAGCGGGTGATTGACAATATAAAATAGTGTATTAAGCATACTTATGGATTTGAATTTATAAATAATAGTGTTTAGCTTTAACAAAGTTATAGTTTCAATTCGCTAAGCTCGGATATGATTTTTTGTGCCAATAGAGTTGAACCAAGTTCTCCAGGATGTCCAGGGTCTACATAGAAGCCGCATTGTTTATAATTTTGCGAATAGACATCGAAAGTATCGATAAAGGGAATGGTCAAGTCTAAGGCGATATTCTGAAGAGCAATATTAAACAGTCTATTATTGTTATCCACCATCGGGAAGTCATGTGCGGCACTTAGTATTAATTTACTGCCAATGAGTTTTACCCGATCACGAATTCGCCTGAGACGTTTCTTCACACTATTTAGATAAACAGGATTGGAGTATATTTGATTTGTCACTTGATAATTGGTTTGTATAGCTTGACTATGTGCATGGAATTTTTTGGTTTCATAACAATTTAGATGGTTACTAGTCTCGCTATTCACAATAGTGCTTTGCTTGTCGTCAATGTTCAATTGACCTATAGCTGATTTTATAAGAATCAGGCTTTTGAAGTGATCCTTGGTGAATTGTTTTATTAAACCGTACCCTCCCTGGAAATCTTCGATGGAAAGGAAACGATTGGAATTGTTTGTTAGAAGAGGTAATAGGCCAGCCATCGCCGTATAAGAGTCATTTGCACTAAAGGTATAAACAACTGCATCATACGCTTTATGCTGCATAGTATTGACTACCGATTCAATCTCTGGCAACCCATAACCAGGTACACCTAAATTATAGGCATCAAAAATATTCTGCCCTGTTTGTATTTGCTCTACAAACGATTTTTCATCGTTTACACCACTACCAAAAGTTACTGAATCTCCAATAAAAGCGACTCGATGTGCTCTATCCCCTCTTTTGGCTAATTCGCGTCTACCGTGAATGATATTGATTGTATCACTATGAAATTCTTCAACTAGTTTAAAAAAAGGTAATTTCCCGTTTTCAATACTAAAATATTCCAACTTTTTTAAGCTAAATGGAATAATTAGCACACGCACACTAACTTCAAGAACCACTATTGATACTAGAAAACTGCTCAGTACAAGCATGCTAAGCGCTATTGATTTTGACATATTAGGTAGCGGCACTATCAAAAACTCGACACAAGGTTTCAGTCATGGGTCTAGCCGAAAACGATTCGATAGTTAATTTCAAGGAATTGGAATAATTGGATTGAAGTAGACGAACCATCTGTTGTCGAATATCAACAATCAGTGTTTGTAGAGCAAGAGGTGTGGTCTCGCTAAATCCAGCGACAGTGTCAATTCCAGCCGTAGTTAACACACTATGAACACTAGACTGTTGATGGAAAATAGCCAAAATGGGCCTTTCTAGCATTAAGTAAGGATAGATTTTTGAAGCAGTATAACTTGGGTCATCAGATCCAATCGCAAGAACCAAATCAGCGTCTTTTAAACATTTTAATGTTTCGAAATAGGGAATACGGTGCGTCGTCTCCTTCACCAAATCTTCAATTCCGTATTGTTCAGCTATTGGTGCGACTGTTTTTCGGGCCTTGTTGCCTTGATCGTAACTCGTACCTATGAAATGCAGTGTAAGATTTTCAAACAGACTTGAGTTTGACAGTCTTTCTGCTTTTATGGCAGCAAATAACGCGGACACGGAAAACTTCATGTCGTCACCAGCCCTTCCAATGTATACCCAATGCCTGCCGCTTTTATTATTGTATTGAGTATTCATCACATGAGCGCTATTGACAACAGATAGATCATAGTTTGGTGCTGCAAATGGTAATACTGTAAAGTGATTCGAATTGAGAAATGAATATTTTGTCATTAACATTTTTGGATATGCAGGCGAAACCGAAATTATGTGAGAAGCATCCTTGAGCACTTTTGGCTCCTGTTTTTTTGCTAGCCATTGCGTAAACTTGTATTTGAAATTACCACCGGGTGGCGGTGTATTCGTCGTCTCATAGTAATCTGAGGTCCACGGATCCTGATAGTCAACAACAAAGGGGACATTGAATCGATGTTTCCATTTCACTCCAAGCATAAATAAATTAAACTGTGTCGTTGTAAAAAAAACTAGATCAAATTTTTGTTGTTTGAGTAGTTCTGAACCTATTTTGTCAAACCAGTAATAGCTACGAATTGCAAGACTACCCAAACCAAATAGTCGTGTTAAGCCGAACGGAAATGCGTTAACTAGACTAACACTTGTATCTTCAGGGTAGGTCTTCTCTAACAACGGTTCTAATGTGGGATTCTGCAGTCTGTTTGGATTAACCGTTAATATATGTGCCTTCCATCCAAATTCTTTGAGATAATTTAGTGCCATGCGTATGCGGTGATGATCGGCTGCATTCACTGGAGGAAAGTGCGCGGTTACAACTAGCACGGATCGCATAAGCGCTACTTTATCATTGACCGGTACAAAGTCTCATAGGCATCACAAATAACATCAACAGTGAATTTTTCTTCCACCCGCATTCGGCAATTCTTTCTATCAAT
The DNA here is from genome assembly GCA_029883265.1 of Gammaproteobacteria bacterium. GTDB lineage: Bacteria > Pseudomonadota > Gammaproteobacteria > S012-40 > S012-40 > JAOUJM01. Next base: position 6,095 of record JAOUJM010000105.1, on the reverse strand, counting down.
AGAATCGAGTTTTGACGCTGCTAAAACGCCCTCGTCAATTGAATTAACCAGAAAACCATCGATGCCTTGTCGTACAATCTCTGGCAGTGCCCCTCTAGGGCTTGAAATGACTGGCGTACCACAAGCTAAGGATTCGGCGAACACAATACCAAACGGCTCATCCCATTCGATAGGCACTATCATCGCCTTCGCCTGGCCTAAAAGCTCATTCTTCTGTACATCATCAACAGGACCTATATATTCTATATTATTTTTGCCAATCTCCGGTTTGATAACATCTTGCCAATACATGGCATCTTCGCCCTGTTCTGCATAATTTCCTGCAATAATCAGTTTCTGTCCGGTTCGTTTTGCTATCTCAATTGCGTTATGTGCCCCTTTAATTCGATCTAAACGACTTAAAAATACTAGTGGCGCATCTACGCTGACACTTTCTATAAATGTAAACTTATCTAGTTCAACAAAATTATGAATACCAAACCATTGGCCACCGGCTTGTCTACCTCTTACCGCAACATGCTCGCCGCAGCCAGTAAATCGTATACTGTCACCCGCTAAGCGACTAGCCCATCTGACGGTTCGCATATTTGGTTCACGTTGATACGACATTATTTTAGGAATGGACCGCCTGAACAATGGCAGCATATACATAAGACGAGAAAAGCTATGAAGCACGTCTGGATTGAAACGACTTATCGAATTTTTTAAAGTGTTCGTGTTCCGAAAACTATCAATCAGTGAACGAGAATTCGCGCCCGGCCAAGGAAAGAATTCATTAACATTTGTTGTTGATTCTGGATGTGCCACCAAACCCACATTATGATTTCGCTCACCTAGTTTTCTCGCCAAAGAATCAATAATTCGTTCTATACCACCGTATAGTTTTGGTGGCACGGGAAGTTCAGGATCTGCGGTTAATAGTATTTTCATAGTTATTTCTTTGCATCTACATATAGCGAATAGGGTTCATGATTTTGTTGATCCATACAAAGTTCTTTATCTAATGACTGATTATATGCCTGCTTAACAACAGTCTTTAAGTTTGCATTCTCCAAAGCGATACGAAGTGTGTCAAAATCGTAGCCGAATAAATGCTCGCCTTCCTGATGAAATACATGATTAAGCACATGCATGGGCGATACAAATGCTAAGTCGTCACTTTCGTCGGCAAGGCCTAATGCATCCCATCTCGATTGTTCTTTCGATACATATGCATTTACGAACTTCTCAACATCTGGAACGACTATTCGAAAAATAGATCCGGGTTTCATTACACGATAGCATTCTGCAAAGAGTTTAGGAATGTCGTAGCGAAAATCTAAATGTTCGATAACGTGCTCTGCATAAATACGCTCCACAGTAGATGACCTAATGGGTAATTTACGACGAATATCATACGCAATGTACAAACCATGGTGCGTGGGACGAGCGTCGATATTAATCCAATCTTGACGTCCATTACCACCACTACCTAGATTTAGTGAAATAGTATTGTTGTGTTTTAACTTGAGCAATCGATAAACATATATGGGATTTAGCACATTTTTGATTCGCTGGAATAAGTTTCCTAGCTCAAATCGAATAACATTAAACACTCACCGATTAAAAGGGCACAGCGGGATAACATACTTTCCAACGTGATGCTTACTGGTTGCCATAATAACCTTATCTGTCTGTATTCAAGCCCATTGTTTATTATTTCTTAGCTTACTATTTAGTGGTATAAAAATTAGATCAAGTTGCCATAACGCATAATCATGTGGTCGACGGGTAATTCCTGAGATATCATAAGTCACAAAATTCCTTTGCGATAACCATGCAACCACATCATGTAATAGTGGTGCATTCACATGAATATCAAGCACATTGATTTCCATTAAAATTGCATCAACATGACCGAGAGTTTCAATTGCACCTTTCAACACTTCCAGCTCATAGCCTTGCACATCAATTTTTAATAGAATCTGGGTAGGCTTAGTGCCAGTTGATTTGAGAATTGTGTCTATAGTTCGCATTTGATGCTGACTGGTGGCAAAACCCTGATCAAAGTGTTCATGCAAAACCGACGACGCGGTTTCTGACTCATTGAGTACAACATTGTCATGATTAGTCGCACCTACTAGACCGTCAATTATCTGTATATTTTTTTCTGCATGATATTTTGTTTTTAACTCACTAACTCGACTAGCAAGTGGTTCGCAACAAATAATCGGCTTTTTCCCCCACAACTCCATGCAAAGGTCGGTAAATTCACCTCTATATGCACCGACATCAATGATCATCTCAGGATTAAAGCCAAGGTTTTTCATTCTAGCTAAGGACGTTGGTATGTCCGGTATATCAAAGCGATTTATAAGATATTTTTTGATTGTTTTCTTCAAAAACAATATTCTTCTCCAAAACATTTTTTATATTAATCAGCATTATGTGCTTTTCGTGTTCCCAGTTGTATCTTTTAAGAGCAAGTTCAAGGCTTGTTTTTTTGGCGGACCCAATTCTAGAAGCGTCTGTAAAAAATTCATCAAGTGCCTGTGCAGTGGCCTGTGGTTGTTCCATATCAAAAAGCAGCGCTGCATCTTTCAGTCGATGCGCCAACTCTGTATTTGCCTGTGTTGAACTCAACAGAACTGGAATACCAGCAAGTAGGTAGGTAAATATTTTATTTGTAATGCATATATCACGATTAAGCGGTTGGCTTTCATCGATCGACAGACCCAAAGTATATGGCCTTGCTAGGCTGACCATGCAATTGGGTTCTGCAGATGGCAGAAAATGAATTCTTTTGTTTAGTTGATTGCCCGCCAATTCCAACAATCCATTTTTGTATTCAACATCCACATGCCCCCTCAGATACAAATGAGCAGGTGTTTTCATGTATTGCATAATGACAATCATTTTTTCAATACCGCGTCCTTCGCCTACAGTTTGTGAAAACCAATACATACTGGGACCATGTACATTTAGATTTTGTTTTGGCTCATATTTCGCGTGGTCCAGTGGAAACACATTTAGAATGACGGTTGATTTGACACCATATCGTTTAAACAGTTGTTGAGAAATTAAAGGGGATGCTGCACTAACATAATTACATGTGCGGATATAGTAGCCAAGTAGACGATCGTACAACGAGGACAAACCTTGATATTCGATACGATCAGGCAACTCTCCTGGTAAATAATCTTCAGCATCATAACCCAGGATTGCATTATACTTCCTTGCTGCTTGTAAAGCTGCGGGAAGGACAAATAGATGATGTGTCAAATATATATCCGCCGGTTCTTTAAGTAATTCCTTCAATACTCGAAAATGTAAGCGATAAAGTGCTAGCGTATCAACTAACTGTATTCGAATACCAACACTCGTCAGCCACAAACACATTTTGGCAATGACTCCTAAGCATTTGTAATAGATTTTTCCACCTTTACTAAAGCCTTGAAATTTCCATTTTGTATTCTGCAAAATCGAAAAGTCTAGTTTGCTCACCTGATCGGACATATCAATTGGCGCGACTACCCTGACGTCATATCCCGCTTGTTGTAAAGCATCCGCCTCTTTTACAAGTCGTGGATTCGACGCAACATGACCGGGCCCAACTAAGCAAATTTTGATAGTCATGGTTATAGGTGATAGTGCTCTTTGATTACTGTCGAAAGCGCTTGTCTGAAATCAGCCCATTGCCAATTTCGCGCAGTGTTTAATGCGTTTAATCGCATTTCAGGAAGTGCATCCCGATTTTGATCAAACCACTGAAATGCTGATGCGATCGCATCACTTGACCCAGACTCAATAATATAGCCATTGTGCTTATGTTGAATAAGATCGGCAGCACCAGCACGTGTTGTTGTAATAACCGGCAAGCCGTGGGCTAGCGCCTCACTAACGACCATACCGAACCCGTCACATAAGGTTGGAAAAATCAATACATCCGCTGCTAGGTATTTTTCGCTGAGTTGATCTTTTGGAATTGTCGCATGAAACTGGATTGTTTCAGACAAATTGCGTAATAAATTCTTCGGTAATAATTGCCGACCCAAAACGGTTAATTCACCATGTCCCCATTTTCGCCACGCGTCCAACAAATAATGGGCGCCTTTACGAACGCTAAAACTACCGGCCCATAGTATTTTGAGGGGTGCCTTATTTCTGCTCGATGTCCTAATATGATGTTCCGCAACTGTCGGCGAACAACCTAACGGAATCACACTCACTTTTGAGACATCAAGCCCTGCTTTTTCATAAGAGCATTTCGTGAACTTCGAATTTGCTATTACTAAATTGGCAAGTTCCCACTCCTCTCGACGATGTTGAGTACGTTGTTTATGTTTGGTTTCAGTCAACTGGAAATAGTGCGTATTAAGTTCCGGGAATGGTGCTGTCTCTGCCTTAATAATTTCGTGAACATAGTCATGTTCTGGTGCAGGAACTTCGTAAATTCGAAATAGACCCTCTTGTTCCGCTTGTCGAAATATATTTAGACATGCATGTTCATAACCATAAACCGCGCCAACATCTGCGGAAATGTTTCGTGAAACCCAGCGATCAAAATTAGTTTCACTTTTTTCCCATACATAATCTGCAAAACGTCCATCATTGTCAAAACGAGCAGCGATGGTACGAATCATTTCCCCAAGTGGATGAGTGACCACTAATTCTCTTGGTATCTCTGTAATACGCCGCCTTGATAACTCAGCGGCAAGGTCTTTACCAAACATATTCCCTATATCACAAACTAAATTCCGTAATCGGGATTGTTCATTGTCAGCGAACCCTGTATAGAAAGCACTCAAAAGATCGGCTTCAAACAATGATTTTGCTACTTGTTGAATAAATATTCCTGTTCCGGGGTTCGCTAGTAACACCTGCTTATTACTCATGACTGGTTTTTAATGCCCAGCAATGCAAGATGACTTGCTTCGCGGTACATGTTAATGGCATTGCCCTTAGTATTCATTAAATATACATTCGAACATTTTTTTTCAATTTGTGCATAATTTGAAAATAATGAATAGGAATAGGCAAGTCCATCGCCTTCCGTAATACTATATCCTTTACCACCCGTCTTTATATAATTCATCAATGGCCACAATTTTAATGAATTGCTAATTTGCTTTATCTTTCTAACAAGTTTTCCACCCTGCCCGTAGTTATTGGCATCCGATAGAAATATACCCGTCTTACTTACTCGCAGCATTTCATCAACAGCTTTTTTATGATCTCGAATGTGATGCAAGACACCGAATGCGGTGACAATATCATATGACTCGTCGTTACACGTTAGGGCAAGCGCATCACCATCAACTAAGTCAGACTTACTTACACCATTTAGATAGGCGATTTCTCTTAACTCTTTTACTGGTTCAATGCCCTTGACTACAAGTTCGGGTTTATGGGTTTTAAAGAATCGAATAACCCGTCCAGTACCTGACCCAATGTCCAAAATTGATTGAATTTTCAAATAATCAATCATGCCCAAAAGGTAGTGGCAGGCAATTACATGCTCAATATCCACCTCACCTAGATGAGTTGCATCATATTTCTCAGCCGTCACTTTGTAATATTGATGTTGTATTTCCTGTTCTGTTATCAATTACTGCATCCTTACTAGTGATCTGTTGACATGAGGTATTTTTCCAAGGAGATTAATAATAATCCGCGCGAGTTTTATTCCAACTATTTTGTATAGAAAATATGCAACTTTAGGCATATTCATTTTAAGTTTGGGATTTAAACGATTAAGCATTTCCATATTCTTTACAAATAGTTTTTTGTCATATACAAACATAGTTCGAGCAGTGTAGTCATAAAGATTTCCAAGCACTTTCATTTTCTCGCTATCTAGGTGACCACGGGAACGCCATATGTTTTCAACTTGAATACCATTTTCCAAGCAATCTTTAACGAACTTATAGTTACTTCTGCGCGATAGACTTTCTTCTTTGGCGATTCGGTAATATGCTCCAACCCCTTCGATATGTACAAATTTCGCACCCTGCAAGGCAGCGTCTAAGGCAAATCGAGCATCTTGTATTATGGGCAAGGAGGTGTTCCACTGACCAATTTTGTTGACTATTTCTCGTGTATATAAAATTGCAACC
>JAOUJM010000104.1 GCA_029883265.1 Gammaproteobacteria bacterium | reverse complement strand
ATACAAATTAGCCAATACTTGTATTACTTATTTTCTTGAAATATTTTACGCAACAAGCGTATTACCAAGCAACGATTTCTCTCCGCTTTTGCACCTTCTTGCTTGATGTTAAAAACTCGCTTCGCTTTCAATGCATCAGTGGCGATTATTAGCAACACTATCCTTTAGCCGCCAATAATCTTCAAAAATTTTTTGCCGTCAAAATAAAATAATTGACTTCAAAATGACATCTAGACGATTCAGGTAAAAAAACGGATAAACAAAGTCGTCTTATTAAACTGACGCATCCAACATGCGCTGCAATGCCAACAACGCTTGTTGTTTTTCCGATGCTGCGACTTTGATTTGATTTACCACTGTGCCTTTAACTAAGTTTTCCAAAGTCCAGGCGAGATGTTGTGGACTAATACGAAACATAGTGGAGCACATGCACACCGTCGGCGACATAAAGTGTACGTGCTTGTCTTCGTGTTTATAACGATGATGCAAACGATTTACTAAATTCAATTCGGTGCCGACTAACCAGCGTGTACCTGGCGCGGATGCCGCGATGGTGTTGATGATATATTCAGGGAGCCAACATAATCGGATTTTTGGCAAACGTCAAAACTGGATTCAGGATGTGAAATTATTTTTGCATCCGGGTATCTTTCTTTAAAATTATCGATGTGTTCCGGCTTAAACATTTGGTGCACGGAACAAAAACCTTTCCATAAAATCATTTTTGCGTTTTGCACTTGTTCAGTCGTTAAACCACCATTGGGCAAATCAAAATCCCACACCACCATTTGCTCCAAGGGGATACCCATGTTGTAGCCGGTGTTGCGTCCCAAGTGTTGGTCAGGGAAAAATAAAATCTTTTCTTTTCTCGCAAACGACCAATCAAGAATATTCTTCGCATTCGTTGACGTACACACAATCCCACCATGACGACCACAAAACGCTTTCAAATCTGCGGCAGAATTAATATAAGTTACAGGTGTAATTGTTTCTTCTGCGCTTCCATTCAACATGGTGTTCAGTTCTTTCCACGCTTGTTCGACTTTCGCAAGATTGGCCATATCGGCCATGGAACAACCGGCGGCCAAGTCAGGAAGAATTGCCACTTGATTGGGCTTGGATAAAATATCTGCCACTTCAGCCATGAAGTGCACCCCACAAAACACAATATAGTCCGCATCGGAATTTGCAGCCATGCGTGATAATTTTAAAGAATCACCCGCATAATCCGCGTGCTGAAACACTTCTTCGCGCTGATAATGATGACCCAAAATGATTAAACGTGATCCGAGTTTTTGTTTCGCCGCGTTAATACGTTGATTGGCCTCTTCATCGCTCATGGCGACGAAAGGCTGGAATTCCATGGCTTCAACAACACCCATGTTTCTCTCCCTCAATATTTAATGATTGTGTATAAGGTTTTGACATGTTGATATGTGAAAAGTTGAACTGATAGCAGGCTGCCTTAATTCGAACCCAATAGCAAGACTATTGGGCGATTTTTGGTGGTTTTGCGATCTTAATACCCACTTCTTTAAGCTGCGCTGGCGAGACTTTGCTCGGCGCGCCGGTGAGCAGACAAGAAGCCGTTTGCGTTTTTGGGAAAGCCATGACTTCACGAATGGATTGTGCGCCGGTCATAAGCATCACTAAACGATCTAAACCAAAAGCCAATCCTCCGTGTGGAGGACACCCGTATTTCAACGCATCGAGTAAGAAACCGAATTTATCACGTGCTTCTTCATCGCTAATACCCAAGGCACGAAAGACTTTTTCTTGTACTTCCTGGCGATAAATACGCATAGAACCACCGCCAACTTCGGTGCCATTAAGCACCATATCGTAGGCACGTGAACCCACAGAACCAGGATCAGATTCCAATCGATCCAAGTCCGCTTCCGCTGGCGCGGTAAACGGGTGATGCAAGCTGAAAAAGCGTTTTTCGCGCTCATCGTATTCAAACATGGGAAAGTCCACTACCCATAATGGTCGCCAACCGTGTTCGAGGAAACCTTTATCGTGACCTAACTTCACACGCAATGCGCCCAAGGATTCGTTAACGATTTTGGTTTTGTCTGCACCAAAGAAAACCAAATCACCATCTTGTGCCCCGGTGCGGCTCATAATGGCATCGACGGCTTCATCAGGCAGGAATTTGAGTATGGGTGATTGCAATCCTTCACGGCCTTTAGCCATGTCGTTGACTTTGATATAAGCCAGACCTTTAGCACCATAAATGCCGACAAATTTTGTATAGTCGTCGATTTCTTTTCGGCTAAGCTCACCACCTTTAGGTAAACGCATGGCCGCCACGCGCCCGTTGGGGTCCTTGGCTGGACCAGAGAACACTTTAAATTCAACGTCTTGCAACACGTCAGCGATATCAACCAATTCCAACGAAATACGTAAATCTGGCTTATCAGAACCAAAACGGTTCATGGCTTCAGCGTAGCTCATGCGTGGAAATGGATTTGGCAGCGGTATTTCCATCGTCTCTGCAAACACATGGCGCATCATGTCTTCCATCATGCCCATGATTTGATCTTCGTTCAGAAAAGAGGTTTCGATATCAAGTTGGGTGAACTCCGGCTGGCGATCGGCGCGTAAATCTTCATCACGAAAACAACGCACGATTTGATAATAACGATCCAGACCGGACACCATTAACAACTGTTTAAAAATCTGCGGCGATTGCGGCAGGGCAAAAAAAGCTTCATCGTGGGTACGACTCGGAACCAAATAATCTCGCGCACCTTCGGGTGTTGCCTTGGTCAGCATGGGGGTTTCGATATCCATGAAACCGTTGTTGTCGAGATATTCGCGTAGACGACGTGTAATATTCGAGCGAAATTTTAGGCGATTCAGCATTTCTTCGCGGCGCAAATCAATATAGCGGTAACGCAAACGGTGTTCCTCGGAAACATCATCATCTTCGATTTGAAAAGGTGGTGTTTCTGACTTATTTAAAATCGTCAGCGACTTACCAAGAATTTCGATTTTCCCCGTATGCATATTTGAATTTTCAGTATCGGCAGGGCGTAAACGCACCTTACCTTTGATATTCAGCACATATTCACTGCGCACACGCTCGGCAGTAGCAAAAACATCGGGAATGTCCGGATCGAATACCACTTGCACCAAACCTTCACGGTCGCGCATATCGAGGAAAATCACCCCGCCATGGTCACGACGACGGTGCACCCAGCCACTGATTTCAACTTCCTGGTCTACTAGTTTTTCTGTTATTAGCCCGCAATAATGGCTGCGCATAATATTAATTCCTCTAAAACCTACTGTATTTAGCTACTGGATTTGGCCTTATCGCCACTGGACTTAGGCTTATCGCCCCCGGATTTAGCATCGGATTTCCCCTTATCGCCACCCGCGATATTCTTCTTTTTACCGCTTTTGAAGTCGGTTTCATACCATCCACCGCCGGACAAACGAAAACCTGCGGCCGAAATCAGCTTTTTCAGCTCGGCTTTACCGCATTCAGGGCAATCCTTCAAAGGATCATCACTCATTTTCTGCAAGGCTTCCAACTCATGGCCACAAGCCTGACATTGATATTCATAAATAGGCATGGTTTACCTCTAAATTCCTCTAATTCCGCCAAAAATCACCAAACAAACAGCGGGGGCGCATTATACACTAATTTCTGCCCTAAGGGGTTGGTTTTGGGGGGATTTGCTTCCCAAGCTCACCGCGCAATTCATTGCGCGAATCCAGTGTTGGTACATTTTATCATGTTGCGATCGATTCATAAGCACAGTAGGATCCATTTACTCACTATTTTTTCATGGATTATGCAGGATGAAACAAAATATTTTCGTTTTCAGCTTTCTTCTAGCGTTCTCACTGCCAAGCATAGCAGCCGTGGATTTTTCAAAATATGACTACCAGACACTCGAATTTGGAACCCAGGACAAAATCACCCCCCCACGCTCAAATGTTAGATGTTAGCGAAACCGAAAAATCAACACCTGCTTATTTTTTTGAGCTTCCCGTCTTTGATAAAAGAAAGAAAATAAATTTAGCCAGTCTCGTAAGAAACAATCAATTTTACTATCCAGTCGTTTTACTATTAACAAGTGATTTTGCAATAGATAAAGTTGTAAGAAAAGATGTGGTATTCGACAAAGACTTTTTTCACGGATTTAATATAAATTATGACTTTGAGGTTAAACCAACGCATCGCTACCTAGTCATCACGACAGCCTCAAACTCCCTTGGTAAGACTGTGAACCATATTTTTGAGACCCAAAACGAGCAAATGATATTTCTTCCTGGAGGTGGTTTTTTCACATAGAAAGCAGCAGCCAAAACAAATAACCGAATTTATCATTTTCACGACTCAAGCACTTTCCTTATTTCAATTCCATATCAAAACGAACGCAAGCCGCTCCCCCGCTACAAAGGATTCTATTTTGGCCTTGGTGCGAGTTGGGGAAGTGACTACATTTTTACAGATGCGAGCGGATTAAGCTTTGAAGCAGGCGGTGGGGCCTCGCTCAATATGGGCTATCGCTTTGACCTACAGCGTTTTAAATCATGGAGTATTGACGGCTTATTTGGCTACAGAATGATAAGTGGCGAGTATACCGACTTAGATGGCAAGCTTTTCCAAATACAAAGTATGCACAAATTATTTTCCAACGAAGGACATACCATAGAGCTGGGATTTGGCATTAGCTACGATACCGAACAAACTTATAGTAGCGAAGTCAAAGACGATTCTTACGCATCCAACATATTTGGAGACATGCGCCCATTTAGGGTAACACTTAAATCGAGCGCGGGACTCATGCTGTCTTTGAATTATTATGTAACCAATTTTATGCAAATTTCAGCAAAATATATAAAAGTCGATTACAAATCTGATAACGGACAAATATACAATGGCGATCAACTTGGAATTGAATTGAATATGAGCACAGGTTTAAGCCTTTAGGTCGATCATAGCATTTAATGTGCATTCATAGCCGAACAGACCTTACTATCTTTTTGATAGACAAACTAACATCCTCAAAAAAGAGCTATTTTCGAAGCTTAGCAAATAGCATTTTTGCATCGGAAATGGACACTGATGGTCAATACGACTTAGCTAAGGACCTCACTTTAACCTCACCTCAATTCCATAAAATTGGCCTATTGTCCGTTTTATCATATAGTTAGATCCGACCTGTCATCCGCAAAACCTTTTAAAAATAAGGCATTCCTAATCTCCTGATGGTATAATTCCACGATTAAAAAAATCGTTGGAACCGGGATATTGAATGCACATCCTCATCATCCTTTTACTATTCAGCTTATTGCTCTCATCATGCTCACTGCCTGGAGGCGATAAGGAATCAACTTATCAGTATTTCGATTTGTCCGGCCAGGACTATATTGAATTTTCTTTAAATGAGGGCGAGATCCAGAAATTTGCGTTTCTCGATGAGAAAACAATCGAATCAGCATTAGATAATAGTTATTCCTCCGAAGATTTGACGCTTAGGGCATATATTCATAAGCAAAGCAAACAAGCAACTGAATTACAATATGTCGTTGAAATCGAGAATCACAGTATTGACGAATTTCCATTTCAGAATTTAACGCTGACATTGGGAACTTCCGCTGGGTTAAATCGTGCGGTATTGAAACAAGCCTCCAAAACATTTCCCAACAGCGATAACCAACTCGTTTTTCTTAATAGTGAAAACAATAATTGGCGGAGCCGCAAGAATCAATTGCGGATTTCTAAATTTGACAACAAGATTAACAAATTTGAAATCGAATTTGATTTGGATTTATGTCGAGCAACAGCGATTGAAGCGGGTATTTGCGAAAACAAAGCGAATCGCACCAGTATAAAAGGCCATATTCAAGTTAAGTTAACACCACCGCCGCCAAGCGTAGAAGATCGTATACGCCCATACTTTGTTAATCAAGGTAGCGTTGCCTCTCCAGTGGAATTAAACGATAGCAATGAATTATTAAGCGTAGGACAGGGCATAAGTTATTATCAAACTAATCTAATAGTCGGAAGGCAATATTGGATTCACGCAACTGATATTTCAAATTATGGCTCACAACACTTTCGGCTTCGTATCACGAGCAGCTCATCTGCATCTGCTATTTGTGAAATTTATTATTTACAACAAGTGAACCAACGTGAACATTGTATATTTACTGCAAAATATCCCACGCTTTACGTACAAGCAAGTGCGACCCGGGACAAAAATCCTATTCACGGCAAACGTTTTCGCCTGAATTTCATTGATCTAAGCCCACGCTTTTTCGAAACGGTAACACTTAATGAGCCCGGCTTGATACATCATGCGCAAACTACGGCTATTCCAAAAGACATCGATTCTGAACAAAAATTTAGTATGTACTCATTAAAAACCATACCGGGTTCTAGCTATGAGCTACGCATCGAAAACATTCAGAACCCGCTGGATGCCGTGGCTATTTTCGATAGCCCGAGAGATTGCCTTAATAACCCCGGCAAATTAAATTTTTCTGCTACTGTTGGCTGTATACGAAATACAAACTACTTTTTTCACAGTGCTCACTTATTAGGTTCATTCAAATTCATTGCCAGTGGAGAGCAAGTACAAATAGTAACAGCAAATGCTCAGCATCAAATTCCATATAGCACTAGCTATGATATTTCCTATGTTGAAGTAGATGCCGAAAGTGAAGGCACACAAACTATGCCCAAGAGATTGGGTTTCACACCAATTGAGAACTACCAGGGATTAGTTGCTAAATCTATTTTCAACAGTGAGAATTACCCATACCCTATTGAGAAGTTCAGCTTTTATACTGCCAAGGTAAACATAAAGCAGTCTTATTTAATTTCATTTGATGCTGAGAACAGTGAGGTTAAACGTTTAACCGCTGAAGTTTTTGATAACCCAAACTTTGAGGGTGTCCCACTCGCATTTTGCTCATTGTCGGGTGATGAACCTTTGTGCGATTTTATTAGCAATCAGGAAGACGTGCTCATAAAAATCAGCACAACATCTGCGGTTCAGGCTATCAATGCTGCGGAATCTTTTAAGCTATCAATTATCCCAGGGGGCAGCGCGCCATCGATAGAAGGAAGCAAACAAGCACCGAAACTGATTGATTTAGATTTTACAAACAGCTATACCGCCTTAATTGGAAAACAGCGGCCAGTCTATCAATTCCCAACCGTGCCTGACGAATATTATACACTGAATATAGAATCCAAAAAATCTGACTTGTATCTAGATGCGGTTATTTATGACGAGAATGGATACGGATCCAGAGCAGAATATCAATGTGCACTAAAGATAGTTAGGCCAGGAAAAAGTCAGTGTAGCTTTCTTGCATCTCAAAGCCCAACAATGGTTTCAGTTTCCCTGAATTCTTATAACACCAATATACACAACGGTACAGAGACAACGCTTAGCTTGTCCCCACTTGCAGAAACGCTTTATAAGAATGAACCCAACATAGAATTAGGTTTGGCACCACTATCCTATGTTGGCCAGGTTGGAAATGAAAGCAGTTCCTACTGGCTTGATGTAGAATCCGGACAACAATACGAAATTAGCTTATCGAATTTGAAGCAAAGCGTTAATCTTGTCGTTAGCGATGATGAAAAACATAGTCCTAACAATTGCAAAAATGACACATATAGCTCAAACCAAGGCATCACAAAAAGAACTTGCACCTTGAGCATCGCAGCAGATCAATCACGATTATACGTCCAAGTATTTTCACACTTGTGGGCGAATCCCAACCATGAATTATGGACTTCTAGTTCTTACGGAACAGATTACCTGCTTAGGGTTAGGAAGCTTGGCGAGGAAGAGTGATATGAAAATGAAAATCGAATGATAGGTTGGATAGGTCCATTTCTTTCTCTATTTCTACTAAGTAACAACAGTGACTAGAAAAGGAATAAGTAAGCACTTGAATCGCATGACAACAATCAATGTCGTTCTGCTCGCACCTATTAGTCGGTTGAAATAGAAACAAATCTATTTTAACCCAGAACGTGATTTTTTTAGGATTTTATAAATGATACACAGCATATTTACTATTCTACTAGCACTAACGCTCGTCGCTTGCACAGGGAACACCGAAAATAAAACCACTGAATCACCTCTGGCTGGGCCGGACTATATTAAATATAGCGTTAACAATGAACCAGAAAAACTGATCTATTTTAGTCAAAATGGTTCACCCGGTTTGGTCGCCATTGCATATCCACACCGACAGCGATTGTCTGCGACCAACACAAACAACGCTAGCTATGCTATTTACATTTTTAATAGCAGACAAAATAATAGCGTTGATTTAGCTCAATTCAATTTAAAGTTTGACGATAGTAAAGATCAAGACAAAGGAATCGATATTTTTTTTGGTACAAACAAACAACTATCTACTTATTCCGCGGGGATTGCTTACATCAACAGTTTTAACAAAAACTGGCCTAATGGTTTCAGCTCGATTGACGTCATCAAACGTGATCATCAGCTAAACAAAATATTAATCAAATTTGATGCACAACTTTGCCGTGACCATGCCGTTTTATATGCGAACTGCGCCAATCCTGACAATCGCATGTTAATACGCGGTGAAATTCAAGTTAGCTTAGAAACAAAAGATCCTGTCTCTTCTCGACTTGCAAGCAGTGAGCAAGGAAGTGTCAGCCAACCCATTGATTTTAACATCGATACCATTGCGTCCAATTTTTTTATATTTGAGGCACATGATTCAAGAAGTTATTATGTTTTTAACCCTGCAACAGATAGCAATTTCGAAATGATGCTTCACTGGTATGGTGCGTTTGCACACCTTAATGCCATTAGCTTTAAACTAAGTCAGTTTATTGCTGGCAGTGAAAAAGTTGTTTGTAGCAATGAATTGGCCGCTGAATTGAATCCAAGCTCCTACCATTCGTGCAGTGGTTTTAAAGCAAATCACCCCATATTCTTAGAATTTAGCCGTAACGCAAATTTTCCACTGCAAAAAAGGGCCGACCGGCTTTTCTTATATGTCCGGGCAAACGATGTCACGCCGGTTCAACCAGAGCAAAAACTATTAACTCTAGAAGATATGCCTTACCAAACAACAATTAGCCGTGAGCCAAATGGAAACTTAGGGTATTCACATTATTTTCTAAAAACTGAGATAGATCACAGCTATCTCATTCAACTCAGCAATTATCCTTGGGTGCAATTTCAAACCCCACAAGAGCCAAACTGTCAATTTGATAATGGACGCCTAGTCAATGAATTTGAACAAGATTGTGTTATGCAAAACCTTGAGACTTATTGCACCCCAAATCACCAGGAAAGATTGAAAACATGTCGCTTTACCGCTAAGACGAATTTCACTCAGGTTTCGGTGTCATCAACCTGGCATCGCTCGCAACAAAGCATTAACTACGAAGTAGCCGATTTGACTTTACATGGAACATCAGAGAATCCAGTAGATTTGGGCACGATGCCATTATCAGCCACGAATAGATCTTTTAATTTTGGCTCACACTTTTACCAAGCACACATAGAAAGCGATCAATCTTATGAACTGACGCTTCTCAGCCAAGATACCTCACACCGACTAATCGTTTCAATATTTAGCAGCAATGATTTTTCTGGGAACAGTTTGATTCGGTCATGTAACAGTGAATTTCACCTTGTTAATGCTCATTGTAATTTTGCCGCTACGACCGACACCGTTTATTTAAAAATTGAAAATCAAAAACCGGAAAAGACAACGGCTGAGCTATTGATTCAGGTAGGGGGAAAAGCCTACGCATTTAAGTCCAGCCCAACTAATCCTATTAGTTTGTCAAGCGAGGATAATCAGGCGTTTGAAAGCTGGCTGGATTGGAGGTCCGAGTTTTTTCTAATTAATGTGGAGCCTATGCAATCCTACCGGCTCGAAATAAACGGCGAAACAACTAGCGATTTTCTCAGACCAATTGGCAATTGTGCCGCCGATCTTATAGCACCTGGAAAAACAAACTGTTTTTTCTATTCCAGTGATGAGGTTTCTTTTCCGATTCATATTGAAAACACAAATTTCGAAAGTCGTTATATTGATGGATTTCCAATTTCACTTCGACTCTTAAAAGACTCATCTCTGCCCATAATGAGCGAAAGCAAAACACTAGATGTGCCAAGTGAACACAAAGGGCAAGTCGCCTACGGGCAGCCAAGTGAGTATTCTATCGCTGCAACACCCGGCTCCTTGCTACGTGTTACATTAAGCAATCTCACTCAAGCGGCTGAACTAGCCTTCGTTTTTGATGGCTTTGGAAACGACACTTGCCTAAACAAGCCACCTTATCTTCTTGCTGGGTCATCACGAGAAAAGGGTTTACAAGATCGAATCTGTGAGATCTATATTCCAGCGGATCAAAATCACGTTCAACTTTTTGTTTATAATCACACACACGGCGCAAACTATAACATTAAGGTCGAGCAGTTAGAGTATTAGTCGTGGTTATGTTTTTGCCGTTTAGACGTGCACGACATCGCGATATCATGTTTGGTGGAAGTTAATACTGGATAGAGATTTTAGATAGTCTACACCCTAGCATCAAATTATTTCTCAAACCGGGGTCGGACCTACGCAATATTTTGTTTTCAAATGAGTAATAGCAAAAATCGGGCTCATTTTTCTCTTAGAAATACATTTCTACCCAGCAAATCCACGTTCTAGGAAATTAAAGGATCAGCATTTCTAGCGAAGAACAGCATTTCTCTCCTGAAAACAGGCTTGCAGGCAAAAAAAGAGGCCTAGATTTATTTTTATTTCCCAAAAAATCAATAAATTACACTGGTCCGACCCGGATATTGCCCACATATACAATCAGCAATCAGTCTAAAATATGCTATAAAGACTCGATAGTTTTTTGTGGATTTGAATTTATGCCCCATACTTTTTCTCTCATTCTCGCCCTGATTTTCAATTTGTCGAACATCAGCAATGCATTGGCCGACCAAATCAACCTGGAGTTATCTTCCGGAGATGACATTAGCGTCGAGGTTTATGGCACTGCAAGCGATATACGCGTGCTGTGGATCGGATCGGGTTTTGGTTTGAATGAGCGACACCATCATGTGGCTAAGGAGCTAGGGCAACAAGGTTTACAGGTGTGGCAAACCGATTTGATTGAATCACTTTTTATGGTTCGTGGTGCTGAGGCCATGCGTGAGATTAAACCGGCGGTGGTTGCGGAGCTCATTGAGAAGCTATCTGAAAATGGTAAGTATAAAATTTTACTCGTCAGCGGCACCTATGGCGCCATTCCTACTTTGCGCGGGGCACACGCTTGGCAAGCGACAAAACCAAAACAAGCTTCTATTATCGGTGCGGTTTTGTTTTCGCCAATGATGTTCACCCATGTGCCGGATGTGGGTGAAACACCGGAATTCATTGCAGTAACCAAGGCGACGTCGATTCCACTTTATATTTTCCAAGCCGAAAAAGCCGGCAATCGCTGGCACACACCGGTTTTGGTTGAACAATTAAATTCACATGCACCGGTTTACACAGAACTATTGAAAGGCGTCACTTCTTTGTTTTTCCCCCGGGACGAAGCACCACAAACGCTTGAGTATATGAAAACCATAGCAACAAAAATAAAAAATCTGATTCCAAAACTTGCGACGCTCAAGTATCCACTGGAGGCCATTGCACTAGCCGGCAATAAAACAGAAAACAAATTAGGCTTGAATGATAAAATGAAAATTTATCGCGGCGGTCTTGCGCCCATGCCATTTTCCTTAGTCGATGTAAAAGGAAAAAAGCATCAGCAAACAACATATAAAGGCAAGGTGCGGATCATTAATTTCTGGGCCACCTGGTGCCCCCCTTGTGTGGAAGAAATTCCTTCGTTAAACCGTCTACGGGAAAAAATGCAAGGCAAGGCGTTTGAATTAATTTCCATTGATTATGGCGAATCAGCAGAGCAAATCAATAAATTTATGCAACAAGTCAGCGTCGATTTCCCCGTTTTACTCGACCCGGACGGCAGCACCGCAGGCCAATGGAAAGTGGTTTCATTCCCGTCCACCTTTGTTATTGGCACAGACGGCAAAATCAAATACGGCGTAAACGCCGCCATTCACTGGGATACGGAAGAAGTAGTTTCAAAGTTAAATGCTTTGTTGCCTTGATTTGCCAAAGAATCGAGACGTGTATTTATGCTGATAAAAATGGTGACTCAACCGAACTTGTTCACTAGTTCCAGCCACTATATAGCGACGAAACACGACCGATCGACAACATTGGGTCATTAGAATGACGGCATTCAATGTGAAAAAGAACCTCAAAAACGCATTAAGGATCAACGAGACCTTTCGAGCATCAAGAATAATAAGTTGTTACAACGAAAAAGCTAAGTATCTTTATATTTATCAAGGCTACATACATTATCTGTAAGCGTCGAAACATTTAATCTATCAAACTAACACCAACCGCATCCTGACTGTGGCCCCTAATGACAGTTTTAGACACCGGATTCAAGCTAAAAATCGGCTTTCAAATTGTTTCTAAAGATCACAGCACGAGCCCTAGCGTATAACTGGATAATTCTAACAGTCACTTTGTAGATACTAGTCACAGAAGCCAACTAATTTCTTTTAGATATAATTTGAACGCGGCCAAAAGCTCCATATCAGCCTTAAACTCATTCCATATTTCACCTTAGCTCTTGAATGGGCTTTAAATATGGACGAAATAGTTGTAATGCAGTTTAACCGCGAGATTTGCTATGAGCTTACCCATTTCCAAAAACGACATGAAACTAGCGAACATGCAACATGCCTTAAAACAAGGCAAGGGATTAAAGCTTGGAATTATTAAAAATCTAAGTGGCGAGCATGGGAAGAAAAATTCGGCGGTGGAATTTCACAACTTCACTAAGAAAATACTGAGTAGATTAAATGAAGCAATTGGCCATAAGGGTGAACAGTTTATTGAAAAACTTGAACCAAAGGAGTTTACACCGCAAAAAGTCGCAGACCGAATCTTAGGATTTGTTGACAACGCCGTGAAGCTTGCGCAGCAAAATGGGGGGAATCATGCGGCTTTAGAAAAACTTGAACAAGCGCGCAAGGGTATTGCCAAAGGCTTCGGTGAAGCTAAAGATATGTTAGAAGGCTTAAATGTTTTTTCCGGGAAAGTTGCCGACGATGCAAATGAAACCTGGAAATTGCTGCAAACCGGCTTGGATGACATTGAAGCGCGATTAAAACAAACTGAAGAACTCAAGACAACACCTGAAGTCGTATCGTCAACAAACGTTCAGATTGATTTCGGCGAGAAAGAAACACAAAGACTCGACATTAAAATCCTCGCTGCTACTACAAATGATTCCAATCACCAATCCAGCGCTATCGCCTATCAAACATCTTCATCAACGGATAGACAAAACGAACACTCAGTGGCGCTACTGATGGACGAAGCCAACAAACTATCTAATCATTTTTTTAATGAAGATGTGCAATCAGCGCTAACCACGCTATCGGCTAATAAGATTAGTTTACATGATGTCGTGAGTATTCAAGTAAAACATCGTGGCAATAACAAGCATCCCGCTATTAAAACCTACGAGTCAGTTGCTAGCGTTTCCGATTCACCGTATGCAGTTTCTAAACTGGAGCATGTAATCAAGCCAGTAAAAGCATTTATTGATGACTTCGCTTCAAGTGTAAAGTCGTTGCATACGAATAGTGAAATTTCACATCCTGCCAGGGCCTTGGCCGATGTGTTGGTGGCAAGTAGTGAAATCGATGAACGTAAAAAAGGTTTAGCCAATGCATTGTTACATCGTTCTGGTCATAGCATGGATGCCTTCGCACGAAACCTAACGGATGAGCTAGAAATGCAGCAGGATCGATTTAGCGCAAAATAGTTTTCAAGTGGGCCGGTGTCAACTAGAAATTGATCCCAATTGCCCACATGAGCTAGTTAAAGCCAACGTCGCACCTGTTGACAATAGGATTCATACTCAGCAGTGAAATTCTTCTTCAGAAAATGTTCTTCCACTGGAATAATTAGGCGTGCAAGAATTTGCTGCAAAATAACCGCCGCCAGGCAAAACCAATAATTATTAAGCCAAACACCAATACCAATAAACAACACCAAAGCCGCCATATAAATTGGATTACGACTAAATCGGAAAGGCCCCTGAGTAACCAGCTTACTGGCTGTTTTACGCACATCAATGGTGGTATTGAATTGTTTAAAGGTAAACATAGCCCAGAATGTAAGTATGAATGCTAGCACCACCAGCGCAATGCCACTCATTTTTAACAAACCATGCTCACTTAGCTGCAAGTCCCAGAGGTGATGCAAACCATAGGCAATAATGGCTAAACTAGCCATATACACTGGTGGGATAATACGAATGCCTGTTTCATTGCTCATAAGTATTTCACTTTTATGCTGATTAAATTATGCCCCGGCTTCACTTCAAATTCGCATTGTTCGTATTTAGGTGGACCGAAACCGCCCTTGGCATTATTCGAGACACCGACACCTTCCGACGGTGGGCCATACCATTTACTATCCAGTTCGCCATTATTATTTTCATCGTGAAATAGACTAACCGCATATTTTCCTGGTGAAAGTTTATTAAACCGAATGATGTTTTTATTGTCCGCCACGGCTATTTGTTGCTGTCGAATAGACAATTCTTCTTTAGGGAATGCCGAACTAGCGTCAAATAGAAATGCGCGCACTTGACCTTGGGCATTTTTCAAACCTTCGACTTGAATCACTAAATCGGCCGTTGCGGCAAATGTGATTCGCGAAAAAATTAATAAAAACAATAGAGCATACAATCGCATCATTCGCAGCCTTCCTTAAGAACAAGCAAATTACCAATAAAAATTATTCACGCAAACTGGCCTTGGTGCACATAACCTCAGCCGCTCCAAGTCGTTCATTCACATATTACTAATGCCTTACTGGTTGAAACAATTTAATCACTAATCACTGTTACTTTTTTGCATTAATTATTTTTCACTATAGACCTCAAGATGAATAGTTGCACAATGAAAATTTCAATCAGTTTTTGACCACACAGAAATTTTGTTAAATTGTTATATAGACACCGTTAGCTTTTAACTTAAAAATACAAACGGTCTCTATTGGAAAAATTGATTTACCAATGAATCGCACGGGTCGGACCTGCACAACTCTTTGAATAAAAAACCAAATCATCGAATTTTTTAGCCAAAAACTGCGCAAATGGCACCGTTTTGATCATAAAAGAAACCTCTCTAGGAAAATATATATGCGCTCCCTTCCCAATATTTTCGCTTTTTTTTAATG
>JAOUJM010000351.1 GCA_029883265.1 Gammaproteobacteria bacterium | reverse complement strand
ACCTTGCCTTACTTTCCACGTTTTGTCGAAATCACTCTCGAAATTACCCATGGCAGAATGAATTATCGATATTATCAATTTATTGCCGATCACTTTCCCGCAATTGGTGCTCAGTGTTGATTTTGTGGAACTCAAATGCGCATTTAACCCAACCCATGAAGAATAAAGTCCAAAACAACAACCAGTTGTATAACTAGCGTGGCGAATATCAGGACCAACAGAAAAGTGTATAATGGGAAAAACCCCTTATACAAATTTGAAAAAAGTGCTCTATGCTAAAAATTCAAAGAATTATAAATAGTTTCAAGGGAAAAGGATTAGGAAGCTCGCCACAAAACGAGCGTGCTTGTCATACAAATGTTAGGTGAGAAAACGAACCGGATGAAAATAAGTAAACTCGACCATCTAGTGCTAACCGTAAAGGAGATTGAGAAAACAATATCCTTTTATGAGGCTGTGCTTGGCATGAAGAAAGAAGTGTTTGGGCAGGGGCGAGTGGCGTTGAAGTATGGCGCTCAAAAGATCAATCTTCATGAGGTTGGGAGTGAGTTTGAGCCTAAAGCCGACAAACCTACAGCAGGTTCTGCTGACTTGTGCTTTGTCACAACTACTCCACTCACTGAGGCAATGGAGCACGTGCATGATTGTGGTGTTGAAATAGTCGAGGGTCCAGTAGAAAGAACAGGAGCAAACAGTGCATTATTGTCTTTCTATTTTAGAGACCCAGATAGAAATTTAATTGAAGTGGCAAATGAAAAATAAACCACATAATCGGGTAACCGGGGGTCTCTAACCCCCAGTCCCCACACCACCGTACAAGCGGGTCTGCCCCAAGGGCACTTCCGTTGGGCGCGCAACATACGGCGGTTCATTTAACTTATCCGTTGGGATAATGCACGTTGATCCATCCGCTCCGAAGTGAAAACAGACCTTCGGATTTCAAATAGTCATTGCCAATAGCTTGTTGTATGCCCGGTGTTTTCGAACTACGCCAAGGTCCGTTGCTTGTTAAACCACATGCAACTGCCGATTGAATTGGAACACCGGGTTTCAAAAGATTGGCAATCTTTGTTCGAGGTTTTCGCCACTGACGCCTATAACACATACGCACTCGGCGACGTATCCAGTGATCCAGATCAACACATTGTTGGTATGCGTTGAAAGCGCCTAATATTCGTTATCTAAACCGAAGTGCAAACGGCGTCAGGCATTAAATTAAATGTCAGTGCGATGATTGATCCGATGTTTAGTAAATCATCGAGAAAGTGTTTGAGAGAAAAGTACAAATGATGGATGCCGAAGTGATCTTTAGTTGAGGATAGATGGCTGTCCTTGTGGTTCCACGATCCAATGAATATAGGTTTTTTCAGTGCGCAGGCTATATCCACGAAGACGCATCTCATCGCGCAGCGCAGCAAGGAATGGACTCGACATGAATAACTCCTTTTATTCTTAAGACTGTATAGAAATACAGTTCTTTATAGATGTAGTCAACTATTGTGCGCGTTTTGCGGAAACTCAATGCTCGCTTTGCAGCATAAACAAATTTTTAATCACATTAAATCAATAAGTTATAGTAACGACTATCCATATAGGAGGGCCGAGAAAAAAGTGTATAATGACAAAAACCCCTTATCCAAATTTAAGAAGAACATACAAACGCGAATTATTGAAGAATTACATAGAGTTAAGGGGACAAAGTGTTAGGAGGCTCGCCACAAAGCGAGCGTGCTTGTTATACAAATGTTATGTTTATAAAAAATAATGCCATTTACTAAATGTTCACAGTGCGGAGAATCATTTCACTTAAAGCTCATAAGTGAGAAAGCACTAAATCAATTGCATGAAAAAGAGAAAAATGGTGAAGCCCTTTGTCTTGAGTGCTTTAAAAAGAAACAATTAAAAGGTTCACAAAGACCAAATGATAAAAACAAATGAACAACTTAGAATTCAAATTTGATGTTCTTGAACCAGAATCACCTGAGGCAACTGTTAGTAAACCTCAAGTACTCGTGTTTAATGAAGACATTAATACTGTAAAGGTGTTTGTCTATTTTATGGAAAATTGTGCAGTGAACATTACCGAAGGTATAGCTAAGTCGGCTATGGGTAAAATCAAGCTAAAATATAAAACTCATAGCCCAAGCGAAACTGTTACAGCGTGTGTTAATTTACGAAAAATCTTATTCACATTTACAAATGCTCAAGGCATAGCGCGAGAATTCGAATTTGAAAACGAAAAAACATAACAAGTCGTTTAACTACGCAGGTTTTTCAAACCTGCTGGACTCTCAAAAGCGGCGCTCGCGCTTGCTTTCTCGAGCCCGTTAACTCAAACGTTATGTCCAAAAGAGAAGAATACCATTCGAGAATTATCTATAGTGAATGCTAACAAGTTTCCACAGAACGCTTTAAATGTTCGTTACCAAACTATGACTATAATTGAAGTTAGACATTTATTGTCTAAGTTGTTAAGTATGGAAACACGTTCACATCCGGCGTCAAAATATAAAGAGTTACATCAGTACCATATTCGTTTTAGGTGGAAAAGGCTGCGAGTAGTGAACCACTATGTAAGCTTAGGCGGTGAGGTAAGTAGCATAATCTTAAAGCGAAAACTTCCATCTTGGAAGAAATGGCCTGGAATAGTTCACTTGATAAAAACTAAGGGGTTCGAACTTATTGATGACTATTAGTAGAAATAGATATACAGTAATCGATGCACAGAGACATAACGATATCTGGGGTCAGGCCTTACATTTGACATCCTCCATCAATAGACTATGCTGATTTAAATACCGAAAACAAAGGATGGTAAATCATGGCTCGGCCACTTCGAATTGAATTTGCGGGTGGGTTGTACCATATCACTTCGAGAGGGAATGCCCAGCAAGCGATTTATCTCGATGATGAGGATCGTGAACATTTTCTTGAACTACTATATCGAGCCTGCGAACGTTACCATTGGTATTGTCATGCTTACTGTCTGATGGATAATCACTATCATCTATTAATCGAAACCCAAGCGCCCACCTTATCCAAAGGTATGAAGTATCTGAATGGATTGTATACGCAAGCCTTTAACAAAAATCACCGGCGGGTGGGGCATGTATTTCAAGGACGATTTAAAAGTATCTTGGTTGAAAGCGATAGCTATTTATTAGAGCTTGCGCGCTATATTGTATTAAATCCGGTGCGGGCAGAAATGGTGCGTGGCGCGAAAGATTGGTCTTGGAGTAGTTATCGGGCCACCGCGGGTATTAAAAAAGCCCACCCATGTTTAACCACGGACTGGGTGCTAGGTGGATTTGCCAAACAAACTCGACTCGCGCAACAACGTTATCGAGAATTCGTTCGGCAAGGCAAACGTCAACCCTCGCCTTGGAAAAAACTTATAAACCAAATTTATCTTGGTTCTGATGAATTCGTTGAAGAAATGCAAGAAAAAATCGAACCCGATCAGTCACTGGCGGATATTCCCAAACCGCAAAAACAATCACCGCCAAAGCCAATCGCGTATTACGAAAAACAGGCAAGCACCCGCAACGACGCCATGGCAGAAGCATATCATAGTGGGCACTACACTTTACAAGCAATCGGTACCCACTTCGGTTGTAGTTACGCAACGGTTAGTCGGGCGGTGAAAGCCTATGAACAAACACTAAAATGTGAAATGTAAGACCTGACCCCGTTTGTTCGATCTAAATCAGCATAGTCTATTGATGGAGGATGTCAAATGTAAGGCCTGACCCCAGATATCTTTGACCCCAGATATCCTCTCTACAACTTGAACCCCATATTCTAAAATCAAGTGCACCACTGTATCCTAAAACCCAGGAAAGATCACTAAAGGAGCAGTAAGCAATGACCAATCGTTATCAGCATTTAAACTATACAGAAAGGACCTTGATCAAAGAAT
>JAOUJM010000103.1 GCA_029883265.1 Gammaproteobacteria bacterium | reverse complement strand
TCTACAACCTATTGAAACCTTGTTACCGCCAATTACGACAATTGGTCCCAAGGAGAATAAACGCTTCTACTATCAAGATTTACCACCGTTGATTGATTTCAAATGGCAGAAACTCGCCAAGGCAAGCGACTATCGACTGATTATTGCAACAGACCCTGCATTCTTAAATATTATTATGGATGTGCTGACTCGAAATACCACTTTCTCCCATGGCAATCTCAACCAAGGAAAATACTATTGGCGCGTATTCGCTAAATCTTCCGCCAAATATGGGGAAATTGGTCCGACCCATATCATGCATATAATTAGGGATTTGACGCCACCTAAACTCAAGGTTGAGTTCACTAATGTCGTAACACCTAAGGGATTATATTTAGTCCAGGGAAAAACCGAAACTGGGGCAATTGTGTTTGTCGGTGGTCAGCAAGTCAAACCCGATGCTAATGGTGAATTTAATTTTGAATATCCGCTCAGTGCAGGCATTAACCAAATTGTAGTGGAAGCCATGGACGAAGCACAGAACACGGCTTATCAAACCCACACGTTTAACTACAAACCATGATGAGAATTGTTTAAGGTGAAACTCAATATATCAATCAAAACCAAAGTCATTATTACCCAGGTAATCGCCATTACCGTGATGATTGGGCTTATTACCTTCACCATGGCAAACTTGTTTCACGAAGACAAAAGTTCATATATTCGCGATCTTACTTCGGTAATGGCGCAGAATACTGCATCAGAAGCCAATGTCACATTGCAGGCCTATCAGCAGCGTTTACAAATATTTGCCCAGTTGGTTTATCAAGGTGAGCTGAGTCAATCGAGCAAACTCATCTTGCTTAAAGACATTTTTCGTGACTCTCAAGATATGCTCAGCATCAGCATTTATGAAGACGGAGCCGAATTAGCAACCGTAATCGACTCTGAACGCCTGTTGGAAATGGAAATTGATCAACGAAAACTAGAACAAGAAAGAACGCAAAATTTACCTTTAACATCCGACGCTACAAGTCCAGGCCAAATCTCACTTAAACCTGGCGAGAGTCATATCATGAATTCATCCATGTCGAGCAAGCTACCAACCATCACTTTTTATTTACGTCCTATTTTAAAGAATAATCAAAATGTAATTATTTCTGCGGTAATTAGCTTGGAACAATTACTATCACTCGCGCAACGTTCCGATGTGATTAATATGTATATTATCGATGCGAAAAATACGGTTCTTGTGCATTCAGATCGTGAACTCGTATTACAACGTGCGTTAATGAAGGATATTCCAGACCTAACAGCCCTACAGCAGTCTAATATTGGTACCACCTCGCTAGAATATAACAATGCACAATTGCCCATGGTAGGAGGATTTTCTCAAATTGGTTCGGCTGATTTAATTGCCGTTGCAGAACTCCCTGAATCAAGAGCTTATTTAAGCGCAAAAGAGCTGCTGACAGACTTAACCATTACAGCAATGACACTATTAGTCATTGCATCATTGCTGGGTGTTACCTGGGCGCGCTACCTAACCAACCCTATCATTGAATTATCAGAGGCAACGAAAAAAGTAGCAACAGGTGATTTTGAAGTGCGTGTCGCCCATCAAACCAATGATGAACTAGGTAAACTTGCCGATTCGTTTAATACCATGACTCAAGAATTAGATGAGCGTGAAAAAGAACTAAAAGAAGCTCAATCGGCATTAATCCAATCAGAAAAAATGTCTGCTTTTGGTCAAATTAGCGCGGGCATCGCCCATGAAGTTAAAAATCCTTTGGCATCAATACTTGGTTTTACTCAACTCATTAAACGCAAAATTGATGCAGACAATCCTGTGCAACAAAAATTAGATGTCATTGCTCGCGAAACCAAACGCTGTTCAGAGATTGTCACTAATCTCATGCGTTTTACTCGTCAGGAAACTGCCGAGCATGCGCCGGAAGATATGAATCAGATTATCAAACAAAGTCTGGAAATTGTTGGCCACCAATTGGAGCACAATCAAATTGAAGTGGAAACCCATTTAGCAGATCCAGCGCCCAAAATTAAAGGTAACGCTAACCAATTACAGCAGATATTATTGAATCTTGCCATTAATGCTGAGCAAGCGATGGAAACATCTGTAAAGAAAAAATTTGAAATCACCACTCAAGTAAAAGATGAAAATACGCTTGAAGTTTATGTGAGTGACACTGGACCGGGCATACCAGAAGAGAATCGTAGTAAATTATTTGAACCTTTTTTCACCACCAAACCGGCAGGTGAAGGCACCGGCTTAGGTCTATCGGTGAGTTATGGCATTATTGAAGATCATAAAGGTCATATTAGTATTATTGATCAACCAGGGAAAGGGGCAGTTTTTAAAATTGAATTGCCAATATATCACGAAGGACAAAGTCATTTTGATACAGAACAATCAGCATGAGCAGACAACCTAACACAACCAATATACAAATTCCTAAATTATCCGAACAGACATTACACAATGTGCTAGTGGTGGATGATGAAGAACCGATTCGCATAATGATTAGCGAAATATTGCAAGACAGTGGCTACCAAGTCACTGCGGTTGAATCAGCAGACGAAGCATTTTCCACATTCCAAGATCATGAATATGGCGTAGTTATTAGCGACATACGCATGAAAGGCATGAACGGCATACAGCTATTATCAAAACTCAAAGCCATTAATCAATCGGTGCCGGTTATTATTATGACGAGTTACGCCACCCTCGATGCCACGATCGAAGTGCTAAAGGCCGGAGCTTTTGATTTTCTTGTTAAACCTTTTGATGAACTGGATTTTGTGGTTAATGCCGTTAATAAAGCCAGTGATAATTACCGCCTAATTCTCGAACGTGAATTACTGATTAATGACTTAGCCACTAAGAATAAAGAGCTTGAGCGAGTGATTCACCATTTGTCACAACTCGCTGTCGTCGATGGTTTAACAGGCCTATTCAATCATCGCCATATGCAGGAGTTATTAACCCGAGAAATTGCGCGCAGCCAACGCACGCATAATCCACTTTCGGTATTGTTTATCGACGTCGATCACTTTAAACAATTTAACGATAACTATGGTCACCAAGCTGGCGATGATTTGCTGAAACAACTAGCCGAACTATTTAGAAATAGCCTACGTACGAATGACATTATTGCCCGTTATGGTGGTGAAGAATTCGTTATCATTCTTCCCGAAATCAATAAAGACAATGCACTCATTGTTGCAGAAAAACTTCGAGCACAAACCGAGAGAACTGAGTTTCTAGAGCAAACTGAAAAGCACTCAGTAACCATTAGCGTTGGCGTTGCCACGTATGGCGAGAATGGAACCGACAATGAAACGCTATTAAGAAAAGCAGACGAGGCCTTATATGTTGCAAAAGATCAAGGCAGAAATTGTGTACGCTCGTAAAACCCCAGCTTTGAATTAAATCTAATCTACAACAAACATCTCGCATTTGATTGTCTAGCGCTATGCGGTTTGCTAAAATACGTGCAGCAATATTAAAAACAGATAATAATTCAAATAAGAATTAATCTTAAGCACTCATAATTACAATAAGCGAGCATAATAATGAAAACAAAAATTATTTTTTTCAGCGCAATCCTATTTTCACTTCCCACATTGTCATCAGCCGCACTCGAATGCAATGGTGGTGAGCTAGCAATCGTATCCGGAAATGTGGCGACCAATCATATTAGCCCAAGCGAGCAATTAGGTACGATTCAATTGGTATTGCAAGAAAATGGTGATATCAAAGAAAATCATTATGGGACTAATTTCAAAAAAGGTCACAAAAGTGAAACGAAAATTGTTTTTGCTGGCGAAGGCGAAATCTATGGTCAAATCGTCGCTCAGGAAAATGTCAGTACTTGGTTAAATCACAGCATCACTTTTGACAATGGCGAGAATGCCTTATACACACAAAACGATCATGCCATCGCATTAATGCCACCCTTGGCATTTGATGAAATCATAGGTGCTTGTAAATTTAATGTGATCGAGCAAGTCACCAACTTCGACGGTGTAGGTATTTTTGCAGGTGCGACGGGTTATATCACCGCCCAGGGTGTTGTGAATTTTTGCCCACAAGATTTGGCAAATCCACCGCACAATACGTTCACACTATCTGGCGAGTTGTGCTTGATCAAACATCACCACTAATACCGAGAACTCAAATAAAAAGCCACCCAACACCCTAGGTCTTGGGTGGCTAACAATAGAAACCTACGTGCGGGATTGAATTAAGGCAATTGCATTCTGCAAACGTTTTAACACTTTTTCCTTACCAATTAATTCAGCGGTGATATCAATCGCAGGCGATGACGATCCCCCAGTAATCGCTACGCGCAAAGGCTGCCCTACTTTACCCATTTTCAAATCTAAACGTTCAGCGACTTGTTCAATACAGGGGTGTATCACTTCGGCGCGCCAATCAGATAAATCAGTAAAAGCATCGTGTAAAGCTTGCAAGGCTTCAACTGTTGTCGCTTTGAAATTTTTCTTCACTGCTTTTTCATCATATTCAGCAAAGTCTTGATAAAAATAAACACTGGTTTGCGCCATCTCCACCAATGTTTTGGCGCGATCACGTTGTGCGTCTATCACTTTTTCTATCGCTGGCCCCTGGCTAGGGTCCACACCAAGTTCGCCAAAGTGCACACTTAAATAACGTGCAATGTGTTCAACAGGCGCTTCTTTCATATATTGCTGATTAATCCAAAGCAGTTTTTCAGGATTAAACGTCGACGCTGCACGATTGACATCATTAATATCAAAATGCTCAATCATTTCATCAATACTAAAAATTTCCTGGTCGCCTTTAGACCAACCAAGGCGTACTAAATAATTTAACAAGGCTTCCGGCAAATAGCCTTCTTCTTTATATTGCATGACGCTCACGGCACCATGGCGTTTTGATAGGCGTTTACCATCTTCGCCAAGAATCATTGGAACATGGGCATATTTAGGTGGAGTCGCGCCAAGCGCGTTTAGAATATTAATTTGGCGTGGCGTATTGTTCAGATGATCGTCACCACGAATGACGTAATCAATGTTCATATCCATGTCATCAACCACCACCGTTAAATTATATGTGGGTGAACCATCGGAGCGGGCAATAATTAAATCATCTAACTCTGAATTTTGTACTTCAACTTGGCCTTTTACCAAGTCTTCAATAATAACCGAGCCTGTGTTTGGATTTCGAAAACGAATCACCGGCTGCACACCATCACGTGGACTTTCACGATCACGGCAGCGGCCATCGTAACGCGGTTTTTGTTTATTCGCCATTTGCTGTTCGCGCATGAATTCGAGTTCGTCTTTGCTACAGTAACAATAATAGGCGTCGCCCTGGTCGAGCAATTGTTGAATGATGGCTTTGTAACGATCAAAACGATGGGTTTGATAAAACGGCCCTTCGTCATAATCCAAACCTAACCACGTCATGCCTTCGAGAATGGCGTTGACAGACGCTTCGGTCGAGCGTTCCAAGTCTGTGTCTTCTATGCGCAATACAAACTTGCCGCCATGTTTGCGTGCATATAACCAAGAAAACAAGGCCGTGCGAGCGCCGCCGATATGTAGATAGCCCGTGGGACTGGGAGCAAAACGAGTTTTAATAGACATGGTTAACCTTCGACTGAAACAGGCGACACATTCTATACGCCTGGAAAAAAAAGTGAAGTTTTTCCATTAGACTCCGCACCAAACAACGCCCAAGAATCGTCCAAATTATTGATATATTTTAAACAATTTCAATAACCTATGTAAGTACTTGGTTTCTGGAACAGTTGAAATCACAGGTCTATACTTTAAGCGAGTAATCCAAATGGATTCACTTCGGGAATATAACCCGTTCTTTTAACAACAAATCGAGGGAGAAATCATATGCGGGAACTGGTGATTGAAGCGTTTGCCTTACCCCGGGCAATTATACGCGACAGCATCGAGTTGGATCATTGCCCCCACTCGGGCAATTACGACCCAGCGGATGTCCGTTGTCAGGACTGTGATATGGGAGAAGATTGCTCTTGGCTATGTAATAACGATGAAATCGTACAACTGGAAAAACGTACGGTCGATCGTTTATTGACAGAACTGGAATTTGCCCAGGATTATGTCAATGCGCAGGTCGCTTATCATGAACACCCACAGCAAGAATGTTCATGCGCGGCTTGTTCATGGTTACGCAATGTTCGTATGCTCAATGATAAAATTAAGAAGTTAGGTATCAGCTAACACACTCACCTGACCGGGTGGCTTTTAACAATAATTCAGCCCGGTCAGGAGAAATTACTCCTCTTTCTCGTATTTCCTAAAATTTAAATGAATCCCATATTGTTGTTTTAAACTATCAGCCAAAACCTGGATCAGGCGATCACCAAAGCGTATATCCATATAAGGATTCTTAACCTTAGTCCAACACGGGTTTTCTGGAACAAGTGAAGCGATGCCTAAATCCTTCATTGCCAAGGCATACCAACCATAACGTTCGACATCATCCGCAAATCCTCGCATTTTGCTGTTTGAAGCCAAAACCATTGCCACCGCCTTATCGTGGACTTGCTGTTGCTGTTTTTTACTGAGCTGTTGGTGGGTGTATTTCCCCAGAACCACATTGAGAGCGGCGTTATGCTTGCGCCTAAATTGTAAATACTTAAGCAGGCCAATCACACAAAGTAAAAGCCCAAAAAAACCAAGACCGTATAAAAATAACCCCATTTAACAACACCTTCAGCACAGTACTAGACTCCGTCCAATACCTTTTTTTTGTTGACCATATTAGCATATAATGATATGCTTACATTGAATTCAAATTTTTGTTGGACGCATTCTAACAAGACGTAAGAGGAAAAAATATGTTGAACAAGGCGATAATTTTATTAGTAGCAGCTGTTTTTGCAGCCCCAGTATTGGCTAATGATTTTTCAAATCTTCCAGCTAAAAAACAAACCCAATTTGGTTTGTATTTCACAGCAAAACAAGCCCATGATTATATCAATTCAAACACTGATAAAAGCTTGTTTGTCGATGTACGAACTCGTGCAGAAGTGAATTTTCTTGGTACACCTAGCAATATCGATGCGAATATTCCTTATATGGAATTAAACGAATGGTGGGCTTGGAACGAAAAACGCAAAACTTTCAAAATGGAAGTTAACTCAAATTTTGCTGATGATATCGCAGCGCGTTTAGCGGCAAAAGGTCTAGGCAAAGACGACACAATTGTATTGATGTGTCGGTCTGGAAGTCGTAGTGCCAAAGCTGCTGACTTATTAAAAACCTTAGGTTATACCAAAGTGTATTCTATTGTTGATGGTTATGAAGGCGACACCTCTAAAACCGCTTCAACTAAAGGACAACGCATTGTGAATGGCTGGAAAAACAGTCAACTTCCTTGGTCATATAAACTCGACAAGGAAAAAATGTATAACGTTGGTGGATAAACTCTCATCCCCTATTCTTAATAAAAGCCGGGTGTAACTCATCCGGCTTTTTTTTATCTGAAAATCTTACGCAACATGCTGATTTTAACCGATTACTGAGCAAATTACGGTTTATTTGCTGATATAACTCTAGTACAGTTAAGGCTCGTGGCTTTGGTAGCCACATTCAAAGGAGTTAAATCGTGATTCTCCCGCAGGCTTTCTTACTCGCTGTTTATGTTCTAAGGTATTAGCGACGCTTTTAGGATTGAAACATTAATGAGAAAAAGGATTTTTTCACGATTTTCACTACGCAGCAAATTAGTCTTTGCAACCGTATTGGTAGAACTCATAATGTTAAGTGCGCTGGTGGCCAATAGTGTGCGCTTAACCGAAGAAAATCTCAATAATGTCACCAGTCTGCGCCTTGCAGAAATTGAACAACTACTGAACACCGTCATTTCCGTTCCGCTCATGCAGCAAGACTACGCCAGTTTGGAAGAAGTGCTGGCGCAAAGCCGTAAAGAAAATGGTATTCAATATCTCATTTTGCTTGATCATACGGGTGAGATCATTGCGTCTACCGGTTGGGATCTTTCCAAGCCCATTCCTTATGAAAATATTAATCAAGCCATATCCGAAACTCAAGGACAGCGCTACGATCGCCGCATTGACGTACATATTGGTGAACAGAATTATGGTCAACTCTTCTATGGTGTCTCTACGGTGTTTCTACATCGCGCACGCTCCACGCTTATGGAGGAGAGTTTGTTAATTGCGAGTATTGAAATTGTATTATCCATTGCCATACTCACCATTGTCGCCTTATGGCTGACTCGACATTTACAAACCTTGACGTTCGCTGCACAAAATTTGGTTAAAGAATCACGTGCCAAAGAAATTCCCGTACACAGTCATGATGAGGTTGGCCAGCTGACTGAAACCTTTAACCGCATGAGCCGCTCCATACAATCCCGACTCGATGAATTACGTCGCAGTAAGGAACGATTTCATGCCATTGCCGACTATACCTATAACTGGGAAAGTTGGTTTGACGTCAATAATAATCTCATTTGGGTCAATCCATCGGTGAAACGACTGACGGGCTATAGTATTGAAGAATGTTTTCAAATCGACCAATTTCCACTGCCACTGATTATTCAACGCGACCGCGATTTAGTAGAGCGGGAATATGCTTATGCTACCCGTGGAAGTGTGGGCAATGCCGAATTTCGTATTCAACGTAAAGATGGTCAGTTTCTTTGGGTAGAGGCAGGATGGCAACCTATTTATGACCGTAAAGGCAGTTACATCGGTGTACGTAGCAGTATCCGCGATATTAGTCGACAAAAAACTGCGGAAACCGAATTGCATAGCAAGATTATCGAATTAAACAATGCAAAAGAAATTCAATCGGAATTATTATCCGAGACAATTCGTGAGCAAGCACGCTTGCTTTCATTATTGTCAGCGATGAAACTCGGTATTGCTTTTGTCAACTTGAATGATGAAATTGAATTTATTAATCCGGCATTCTATGAGGTTTGGCGATTCGAACAAGGCAAGGAAATTATTGGAAAGAATTTTCATCAACTGCTTTCAACTTCGAGCTTGCTCACCGGCAACCACTATCCCTTATCAGAATATGCCGAAAAACCCGAGAAGAATATTTCAGAAACCAGCGAACTGTCGTTTAATGATGGGCGAATAATTACTTGTCAGGTTTTTTCGACTCAAGATTCCTATCACAAACTAATTGGTCACTTTTGGATATTTGAAGATGTAAGCAAAGCCCGGCAAACGGCTGAACAATTAATCTATCTAGCTGAACGCGATTCCTTAACCGGCTTAATGAACCGCCGACGTTTTCAAGAAGAACTTTCCCGCACGCTAGACCATGCACAGCGTCAATCCACTGAAGGTGCTCTATTATTTTTTGATTTGGATGAATTTAAATATGTGAATGACACCTTCGGCCATCGTTCAGGCGATGCCATGCTGGTTCGGGTCTCCAGTGAACTCAGCACATTTGTGCGCAAAGATGAGGTTATTGCACGTTTGGGTGGCGACGAATTCGCGATTCTTATGCCCAACGCCAGTCGGGATGATGCCACGCATTTAGCCAAACGCATTATCGACGCCATTGCGAAGATCCCATTTATTTTCGAACAACGCACCTTACGACTAACCACCAGTGTTGGCATCGCATTATACCCGGAACACGGTGCAGATCCAGACGCATTAATCGCACATGCGGATTCAGCCATGTATCAGGCAAAAGCCGCCGGTAAAAATGCTTGTCGTGTTTATAAACAAGATAAGAATGCCTCAGATGTCATGGTCAAACATTTCACTTGGAATGACCGGATTGCCGAATCATTGGAAAATAATCATTTTTGTTTGCACTACCAAGGCGTGTATAGTGCGCAAAATCAAACCTTGTCTCACGTAGAAGCATTGGTGCGAATGAAAAATCTAGTTAAACCCTATGATTTAATTCTGCCGGGAAAATTTATTCCTTACGCAGAGAAAAGCGGAAAAATAATGGAAATTGATCGTTGGGTGATTGTGGAGTCGATCAAATTACTCGCCGCCAAACCACAAATTCCTGCACTGGCACTGAACATATCGGGACGTTCATTTGATGATTCAACTTTGGCCCAATTTATTATCACCATATTACAGCAATACCAAGTCGTACCAAAACGTCTAATTGTTGAACTTACCGAAACCGCCGCCGTTTCCGATATTACCGATGCACAGCAATTCATTCAGACCTTGCTTGGTTATGGTTGCAGTGTTTGTTTGGATGATTTTGGTTCGGGTTTTTCTTCTTTCACTTATTTAAAACATCTGGATGCCAACGTGGTTAAAATTGATGGCCAGTTTATTCGGAATTTACCCAACGACCATGATAACCAAGTATTCGTTAAAGCGATTGTCGATGTTGCCAAAGGTCTAAATAAAATAACTGTGGCGGAATTTGTTGAGAACAAACAAACCTATGATATGTTAATCGACTTCGGTATTGATTATTTACAGGGCTACTATCTGGGCAAACCTGATGACAATGCTAACAAAGCAAAAATACTCCATGAAAAACCAATTCTATCTGTTTCTAACTAGCTTAATTTTGGCGCTTAGTCAGCATGGAATTGCCCTGGCCGCCAGCACTAGTTTTGGCTTACTGCCCTATTTGAGTCCACAAAAACTTATTCAGGTGTACACACCTTTAAAACAAGCCATGGAACAAGAACTTGATGTTGATATTCGTTTCCTAAGCGCACCTAATTTCGCGGAATATGTTCGACGGGCAGAGACACTTCGATATGACTTTTATTTAACGGCACCGCACTTCGCTAGTTTTGTTGCTAAACAATACAACTATAAACCTTTGGTTCAAGTTAAACAGTTAATCAGTGGCGTGATTATTGTCCCCGTTAATAGCACCTATCAAATCATATCAGATTTAAAAGGCGCAACGCTTTATACGCCTGATCCACTCGCAATTGTTTCTATCCTCGGCAGTGAATTATTGCTACAACATGAATTAATTAACAATCAAACTATTTTTTTAAAACAAAGTTTTTCGCACAATAATGCAATACTTGGAATCATCAATAACAAGGCCGATGGGGCGATTGTTGCAAAAGGTGTGTTTAACACCATGCCCAATAGTATTCGGAATCAATTGCGCGTGCTGGGTGAAACCAAACAAGTACCTAGTTTAACGGTTTTGGTAAGCCCAAACATTCCATTGGAGCAATGTCGCCAAGTTAAAGCCTTGTTGCTAAAGTTTCATCACTCCATGAAAGGCAAACGCTTTTTTTCTCGTACCGGCTTTAGAGAGTTTATTGAAGTTGATGCAAACGGTTTTGATCAACTTGATATTTATGCCAAACGGGTTGAATCCAGTTTTACTCAAAAGGCTGTTGTGCTCGAATAGTTTGTTTTGCTTTACTGTGTCTATGGGATATGAATAGCGCCCTTGTTTACTTTTGACTTTAAGAGATTTTCATATGACTCAGCAGTACCGTTTAATGATTCCTCAAGCTAAACCTAGCAATCAATTTTTAGATGTGCTTGCACCTTATGACCAGTCTTTAATCGCTCAAGTTGAAGTTGCTGACCAAGCCACCATAGAATTGGCACTGCAACAGGCCACTGACTGTTTTACCGATCAATCCCAGTGGTTGGCGCGCCATCAACGCATTGCTATACTTGAACGCTCGATTGAAATAATCAAACAACAACAAGCTGATCTCGCGCTTGCCTCGGCACGTGAAGGCGGTAAACCGCTGGTCGATTCGCTAGTTGAAATTGAACGTGCAATTGATGGTTTAAAAAATTGTATCGAATGCATACGCAGCCAGCATGGCAGTGAAATTCCCATGGGCATTACCGCCGTTTCCGATAAACATACGGCATTCACTAGCCTGGAACCCATTGGTGTTGTGGTCGCGCTTAGTGCTTTTAATCATCCTTTTAATTTAATTGTGCATCAAGCCGGTCCTGCTATTGCTGCAGGTTGTCCGGTCATTATCAAACCCGCGCAAGACACACCGATAATGTGCATCAAACTGGTTGAAATATTTTATCAGGCAGGTTTGCCACGAGAATGGTGTCAAGTGGTTGTAAGCAATGATAATCAATTAGCACAAACACTTGCCACCGATAGTCGTGTTGCATTTTTAAGTTTTATTGGTAGCGCCAATGTTGGTTGGATGTTGCGTAGTAAACTTGCGCCAGGGACGCGCTGCGCACTAGAACACGGCGGTGTCGCGCCGGTAATTGTCGAAGCCGATGCCGATTTAGATCAAGCGCTCAAACTCATTAGCAAAGCCGGTTTTTATCATGCCGGACAAGTCTGTGTCTCGGTGCAACGGATTTATTGCCATGAATCCATCGCCAAAGATTTTGCGGAAAAACTAGCAAGCATAGCTGAAAAATTAGTTGTTGGTGATCCGACGCAAGCCACCACAGAGGTGGGACCTTTAATTCGTCCGCGTGAAGTTCAGCGTGTTGATCAATGGGTCAGCGCTGCCATCGCTGAAGGCGCACAGGCTTTGTGTGGCGCCACAGCTATTGGCGAAACCGGTTATGCACCTACGGTATTATTTGAACCCAGTGATCAATCACAAGTGTCTACACAAGAAATTTTTGCACCCGTGGTTTGTGTTTATAGTTATTCAAATCGAGAAGATGCTATTCAACGCGCCAATGCGTTACCCTTTGCTTTTCAAGCAGCCGTCTTCACTAAAAACATAAACACCATGTTGCAATGTTATCGCCAGCTCAATGCCTCTGCCGTTATGGTAAATACCCACACCGCATTTCGTGTGGACTGGATGCCTTTTGCCGGCTTAAAACAATCGGGATTGGGTGTCGGCGGTATTCCGCATACCTATCGTGATATGCAAATCGAAAAAATGCTGTTAATTCACGGATAATATTTTAATGCAAGCGCTAATTGAGAATGACATCTGGTTCAAGCTATTAGCCTATCTAGCGATTGTATTTGTTTTTTTTGTTGGCCTAATCTTTCTTGTCTTAATTATTGTTTATATTCTTGATATCACTCAAACCAAACACGCCATACGCCACAACTATCCTGTGGTGGGTCGTTTGCGTTATTTTTTTGAGCACCTAGGCACTTTTTTTCGTCAATATTTTTTTTCCTTAGACCGCGAGGAGTTGCCGTTTAATCGTGCGGAACGTTCTTGGGTGTATCGGGCAGCGAAAAAAGTCGATAACACCACGGCTTTTGGTTCGACACGTGATCTGCGTCCCAGTGGAACCATTTTATTTGTCAACTGCCCTTTTCCGCAACTGGGTCAAAGCATCAGCCCGCCACAAGCCATTACGCTTGGTCAATATTGCAAAACGCCGTATACGGTTGATAAATTTTTTCATATTTCCGGCATGAGTTACGGCGCGCTTTCCAAACCCGCGGTTCTTGCTTTATCTCAAGGCGCAAAACAAGCCGGCATTTGGCTGAATACAGGTGAAGGTGGTGTAACGCCCTATCACTTGCAAGGCGGTGCTGATATTGTTTTTCAAATCGGTACGGCAAAATATGGCGTTGCTGATGCGCAAGGCCAGTTGAGTCTGGATAAACTACGCGACTTAGCGATAAATCCACAAATCAAAATGTTTGAGCTCAAATTGTCTCAAGGCGCCAAACCGGGCAAAGGCGGCATTTTGCCCGGCAAAAAAGTCACGGCAGAAATCGCACAATTTCGTGGCATTAAAATAGGCGTAGACTCGATTAGCCCCAACCGCTTTCCCGAAGTCGACTCCGTGGAGTCCTTGCTCGACTTTATTCAGCTCATCCGTGAAACCACAGGCAAACCGGTGGGCTTTAAAACTGTTATTGGCAGCTATTCATGGATTGAAAGTTTGTTTCGCGAAATAAAATTACGAGGCATGGAAAGCGCACCGGATTTTATTACCATCGATAGCGCCGACGGTGGTAGTGGCGCAGCACCCGCAAGTTTAATCGATTACATGGGTTTACCAATTAAAGAAAGTTTACCCATGTTGGTTCATTTACGAAAACGTTATGGCTTGGATAATCGCATTCGTTATATTGCATCCGGCAAGTTAATCACACCCGCCGATGTTGCCTGGGCCTTATGCGCAGGCGCAGAATTTGTTGTCAGTGCCCGTGGATTTATGTTTGCACTGGGATGCATACAAGCCATGCAATGTAATAAAGACACCTGCCCTACTGGCATCACCACCCATCGCAAACGCTTGCAAAAAGGCCTGAACCCGCAACAAAAATCCCATCGCATCGCTAATTATGCCTTGAACATGGTGCAAGAAGTTGGAACTATTGCACATTCCTGTGGCGTAGACACACCACGTGACCTACAAACCTATCACGCCCACATAGTTTGCCCCGATGGATTATCCCGCCCCCTAGATGAAATCTATAACAACATAATTAATAGAAACTCAAACCATGAGTTTTAATTAGTTTTATTAGCTTAAAACATAACTTTCAGCTTAGCGAAGCGCGTAAAGAATTCAGAATCCTTATTGGCAATGCTTTTAGTCTAAAGCACGCTTCTCTTTTGTAAGTGAAAGAATATTGACCTTTTCTCCAAAGCTAAAGCACGATGCAATAGGGATTTTTTGATGGGGTTTTCTATGTCCTAGATTCTTCTTATGTGCGTTTTTCAATATGTTTTCTCAACTGACTTATGGAAAGAGGCGGCTGTGTACGATGTATTATTGCGTGACAATTCGGGCACACAGGTATTAAATCTTTGACTGGATCGAGCTTATATTCTTTACGTATTTCAGATAGTGGCACTATATGATGGACATGAATATATTTTTCACCAATCTGGCCATAGAAGCTCTCGAAATCGAAGCCACAGACGGCGCACTTGTAACCATGATGTTTAATACATTTTGATCTTGCATCGGCGTTTCTTTCATAAGTATTTACCGACACCAATTTTGATGCGCCTTCATAATACTGCTGAGGTAGTTCTACTTCTTCTGGGAGCGTAGTGCCAACGATGTTGTCTGAGGCATACCAGGCATTTCCAACTCTTTTTAAATACTTTTCCGTAAGAACAGGTTCAAAACCTTCAATTTTAGCTGGGCCTATACCTTCTTCATCTTTATGGGCATCTGAATATTTCATTGGGAAGGTTTTTAATGAATAGCCTTCTTCCTCAACAAGTCGGATATGTTCACGAGACTGAGAATACGCAGGCTGTTTTCTTCCTTTACTACTAACCTCCCAATCTTCGCTTAAAATCAAAGCTGTATTCCCTTCGGTTGTTCTGTCCCATGCCCCGAATATCACGAACTTTTTCTTCTTATTAACGAACGACCAACTCCAAGTCCAATTCGAGCAGGTGGCTCCATGTGATTCAACAAACTGCTTTCGGTTCATTGCCTATCCATTCTTTTAAGCACATAACGACAAGCTAAGTGGCCGCCGCAGTTTGGCGGTCCGATTTTGAGCGCCTTGTTATGTTTTACCAAAACTTCCACCATGGTTTATGCTCTTTTAAC
>JAOUJM010000350.1 GCA_029883265.1 Gammaproteobacteria bacterium | reverse complement strand
TTCCTTGGTTGAGATTGCCATGGGAGAAAGTGGTATTTCGAGTCAGCACATCCATAATAATATTTAAGAATGCAGGGTCTGTTGCAATAATCAGTCGATAGTCACTTGCCTTGGCGAGTTTCTGCCATTTGAAATCAATCAACGGTGGTAAATCTTGATAGTAGAAGCGTTTATTCTCCTTGGGACCAATTGTCGTAATTGGCGGTAACAAGGTTTCAATAGGTTGTAGAGTCTTGTTTTTATCAACGCGTAACTGTTGATTTTTTACAACCGTAAGCGTTTGATCTGCCGACTTAACTTCCACTTCACCGTTGAATACAACAAGACTTGAACGTTGATTCTCATCGACGCTTACTTGAAATTCGGTTTCGTTTTGTTTACCGCGTCCGCTTACTTTTGCGCTTAGGTCAGGTGTAACAATTTCCACATAGGCTGATTGTCGATTATTCTGCTGCACGCGTCCCCAGATTTGACCACGATCCATAAACACCACGGATTGTTTTTCCGGCAATAGAATATCCTTTTCCATGCGCCGAATAACAACCAACGATTTTTCACCAATATTGAGAAAATTCTTTGCATCGAATTCGACTATAGCAGTGGAATTGTTTCCCGTTTGAATGCTATCGCCACTAAAAAGTTTTCGTCCGCGTTTAGCGATTTTCCAAGTAACACCACCGGCTCGTTTACGCCGAACATTATTTGTGGTGGTTCCTAGTAAAGCCGTGTAATCATCGGATTGACTTAATTTTTTTTGTTTGTCTTCTTGAATCAACTGAAGTTCATCAGTTGATTGATGCGAGGCCATTGATTGTGGATTACTACGACTGAAAAAGCCCTGATCAAAACCGCCGCCAATCGGAAAAACCGCATATAAAAATATGAGAAACAAAATATACGAGACAAATGTAAGCAGCAACACCCAAGCAGTTTCAATTAAACTTGCAATAGACAACATGTTTCGATCAACTGCACTCATTGGCTACTCGCATTCATTGCTTTACATGCTCCCTTGTAAGCGTATAAACCAACCGCGTTGCGACTGTGTGGCTTCATAAACCAAATTGTCGGTAAAATGAGTAAAGTTAAAACCAAAGCCCAGTTGCAGATGGGTATTGGCTTGCCAGGTTAGTTCGCTTAACCAGCCTTGCTGTTGGTTTTGTGCAAGCGATGTTTTAAGACGACGGTATTCCATGGCCAAACCGAAGCGTTGATAAAAACGATAATTCAAGTGATGAATGTCAAGACTGACGAGACTGGTTTGTAAGCCGCTATTGGTTACAACATTCTTATTTTTCCATGCGAATTTTTCAATCCATTCCAAATTTTTCATTACTTTGTACGAGCCTTCAATGGCAAAAATGTCACTATAATTACGGCTACTTGTGTTGCCAACACTGTTGGCCGATTGATAATCTTGTAATCGAGTGTATCGACCCAAGGCATTAAAAAGATTAGTCATTGTTGGCCGGTAGGCT
Organism: Gammaproteobacteria bacterium; assembly: GCA_029883265.1. Classification (GTDB taxonomy): domain Bacteria; phylum Pseudomonadota; class Gammaproteobacteria; order S012-40; family S012-40; genus JAOUJM01. The sequence continues at coordinate 2,495 of JAOUJM010000350.1, read as the reverse complement.
AATCCAATACTTTGTTCATTAAATTGTGTTAGCACCTGCCGGCTATAGAGCGCTTCAGTGCGTGAAAAGCGTACGTGACTGAGTAAATGATAGTCAGGGCTCAAATTGAGTTTGAAATGGTTCACGGTCGTGTATTGAATTGAATTGAAATCACCGGATTGACGGCGAACCTCATTTCGATTGCTGGCTGAAAATAGTTTATTCTCAAATTTTATATTGTTGCCAAGCGTGTGGCGTTTGTTTTCACTGGAATGATTTAATAAAGCATATTCGGCATACGCGTTTAATGTTAAGCCGTCGATTGGACGCCATTGTTGTTCATTACCAATTAATCGTGATTGCTCGGTTTGAGTATTGACTTTTCGCCATTGGTATTCTGTATAAAGGCGATTGTTGTTGAATAAGCCGGTTTCACTACCTAACACAGTTGCGTTTGTGACTGTAACATGATCGTCCGTCAATCGTTGACTGATATAAATTGTGTTCTTACCAAGCTGTAAATTACCACCGGCTTCAGCCGCATTACCTCTAGAACCGCTCGCCAATCGGGTATTGAGATGTAGATTCGGCAATACTTGATAGTTTGCCTGAGCGTTGCTTCGGCTATTTGCTTCCCCTTGAATCGTTTGTTGATGATCAATCACGACTTGTATTTTCTGGGTAAGGTTTAATTTTGCTTGTGCCGCAGCCACACCTGAACTACTGATAATTATATTGTTTGCAGACAATTGACGTGTCGATTTCACTTCCGAAGAAATTTGTACAGATTTATAGTGTGTCAGCCATTGAACAGCAGCCGTTTGTTTTTGTGATTGCTCACGATTATTTGTTCGATCCACGGTCACACCCGAGCGAATGGTGTTTTGTGAATCAATCTTGGCTTCCGCTTTGATGCCGTAGTGCTGTTCACCACGATCATTGTTGCTATGTGAGTTCTGAAAGCCCGCATCGCTATGTTTGAAATACGAACTTACAAAATAACGATTGGGTTGATCGAGCCATTCGCCTACATCAATTTCGCTAGAAAGTTTAATAGCCTGTCCCGACTGTTTGTCATCGGTGTTGTTGTTAGTGAATCCAATACCCCCATTGTCTGATTCCAAAATACGTTTGCTTTGACCATCACTGCGTGCAGCTTCAATGCTTACTTTGGAATTTTGATTTAGTTTAACCGCCATTTTTGCACTACTGATTTGATAATTATCTGCATTACTATTATCAGTTACATGATTCACGCTTACATGAATCTTTTGATTAAGATTGGTTTCAAGTTTAATACCTGCAGCATTTGCACTCATGGCATCAGTTTCAATGTCATAATGGGCTTTAATAAACACTGCATGACCCGCTTGAATATTTTCATGAACTATAGACTCAGTATCGCTGATACGATTTATCGGTGAATGAAAAATTATGCGTCCAGCACTATAATTGATTTCATAATCTTCATCTTTGTGCACGGATTTCTCAGTGATAACTAATCCGGTATCTTCATCTTTAACCAACAGCGTAATGACTTCACTATCTCGCACAATATCACGATGGCTTAGGTAATATAATGATCCACCGGTTGCTGCAAGCACATTGCTAATTTGTTCGGTTGGATTTTGCGCAACAAAACTGACAATGCTCGACGCTGCATCGCCAAATGGGGTAGGGATGGACTGTTGATAATGAACACGCATACCGTAATAATGTCGTTGATAACGACTCAACTCATTATTACTAAAATTCACACGATAGTTGCCTAATACAAAAGCCAAATCATCGCTCTTAACGGCCAAATATAATTTTGATTGGGATTCAGTTTCATTCATTGTTTGGCTGCTATCACCATAAACCGGATAGTATTGTTCAGCTTGTAAGTTTCGTGTGAAGCTCTGCGTATCTTGTTTGTTCAATCCATGGAATAAGGTGCCAAGGTCATCTCGACCTGTATCCAGTGCAGCAGTCACCAGGTATTCACCTCTAACATAACCTTTAAAATACAGCGCCACACGACCTTCGCTATAATAATTAGCATTATGGTTGGCAGAAATAAGTTTTTGTGTTGTCAAACGAGTGAATTTTGCATCGGCAAATGCAAGCATGAAGACTTGATTCTGCGCCACCTCCACTGGATGGCTGACCTTGCCTATGTGTCCCTTGGCATCACTCACTTCAATTTCAATCGTGCTTTTACCAATGGGCAATTGAACCTCTTGTTGAAAATTGCCAGTCTGAGTAATTGAAACCGTTTGTTTATTGATGACGAGTTGATTGCCCGGTTGAGTTGTGCCATTCACGTGCAACACCTGGCTGTTAATTGCGTAGTTGCTTGATGGTAAACTCACGCTCAATTTAGGAATTGGTGGTTTGGCGATAATGGCTTGCTGATTGGCATCACGATCACTAATGTCGATGAAATAATTGACCAAACGTTTTTTGCCATTGTTTAAAGTCGATTCTAAGCCAATTACGTTTTTACCTAGGTTTAAGTCAATGGATTTTGAGAA
>JAOUJM010000349.1 GCA_029883265.1 Gammaproteobacteria bacterium | reverse complement strand
CCTGTTTCAGTATGCTCATGATTTGGCTATCACTAAATTTTGACTTCTTCACGCTAGAATCTCCTCTTGACGCTATTTTACGAGAAAATTCTACTTTTGAGCACCGCTAGTTTTCGGGGGGATTACCTCAGCACCCTGGCAAAGTTTAAGCACTTAGCCAGGCCTTAATGAAAAATTCCATTTAATATATTTATAAGTCATAAATAGGTAAAAAAATAATTTATCGCGGATCTGTTTCGCTTACCCACGCGACACCTGGTCCGGTAATGGTGATACTGACATTGCCCGTGGCTCCAAAATACTCCAAACTGGGTGCGACGATGTAAATCCCAGGAGTAGTGAATGTATTGCTATAGCTAATTGCTGAATTACTAGGGTTGGTATCATCACCATCGCCATTATAGATTTCCCAAGGAAAACTACTCCCAGGTGTTTGTATCAATAGCACAGGTGGGACTCCTGGTGTGCCATTGTTCAGTGTATTGGTAACACTAAAACTAACATCGAGTCTACCATTCTCGGAAAGTGTTACGAAATAGTGTGGGTTTGCCGTGATGTTGAACATGTTGGCAGGATTAGCGGTTGTCCAAGAACTGCTAAAACTAAATGAAAAAACATTGTCTGAAAAATCAGTAAATGGAATGATACTAAGCGGCTCCAATGAAATAGGAGAGTTAAACGCATTAGCACGAAGTGAAAGCCATTGCAGTGTGTTCGCTAGTGAGTGAACTGGGGTGGCATCAGCAATATTGTTAAAGCTCAAATCTAATGTTCTCAAGCCAGTATTTGCACTAAAATTTGGAATAGTCGCGATGCTATTGGCGCTAAGGATAAGTCTTTGTAAATTGGCCTTGCTACTAAGAGGACTGATATTCGAAATGTTATTATTCGTCAGGTCAAGCTCGACAAGTGAATTCATTGTTTGTAAAACAGTTAAATCCATAGGCGATGCGGTGGAGTTGTTGTTTGCCATTTCTAGAATCCTTAACCCAGATAGTGGAGCCACGTTAGGTATTGCGCTGAGGTTCGCATTGTTAATATAGAGTTCTTCTACACTATCCATCGAAGCCAATGCGGTATTGTTACTGGAGTTTGTAGTGATGCTATTGTTGCTGAGGTCAAGAAAGATCAGGTTGTTCATTGGTGTTAAGAAATTTGGAAGAACAGTCATTCCACTGTTACGTAGACTTAAATGTGTCAAGTTGAAGCTACCCACCCCATCGGAGGCCTCGCGAAAGGCAGTAGAGTGAGTATTATCTAAATACAATCTACGTAAACTGTTTGGTTTTGCGCGAAGCACCGTAAGCTGAATATCAATTTCATTTCCATTCTCTGGACTGGCGGGGTAGGTTGGATTAACGAGATCAGCTCCACTAAGATTAAGTTCTACTACGCTAGTTAATTCGCTCAAGTTTTCAATAAGGTTTAAACGTACTGGATTGCCGCCAAAATCTCTGCCTTCGTTATTACTTACATCGAGTATTTGCAGGTTTGGTAAAAATGACACGTCTATGTAATCCATTCTATTATCCGACAAATCAGCCGTTATTAACGTTTGTGGCAAAGAAGTCCATGTGAGTTGATTATTTTCCAGATTTAAGTTCTCAACTAAACCATAAAAAATGGTTTCGGTTAGTTTATTATTGCTCGCATCCAAATTGACAAGTTGATCAAGGTCTCGAAAGTCATGTGTAGTGCTAGCAACACTAGCCGGTGTGGTTGAGGCAATATATAAATCCGTCAACGGCAAAAAGCTATTCGCGACATTAATATTACTCGTCGGCGTTCTCGATAAATCCAAATAGCTAATTGTTGAAATATGTGTGAAGGTTGCTAGGTTGGCACCGGGGTTGTCGGCCATAAGAAAACGTTGCAAGTTATTTAGCTGACCTGCCAATAAGGTGGTGTTGCTGATGTTGTTATTATTTAATTCGAGTATTTGTAAATTATCAAGTTTTTGAATTTCATTCCAGGCAGCGTTGTTCACGCCTGTATTGTTTAATTTCATGCTGGTGATTTCAGTGGGAACACCAAGACCAGTGACATTCGTCAACAGATTATCGCTGAGATCAACCGTGGTTAAAGATAACAAACCCGCGATGCCGGTGATGTTGCGAATGCCAGCGTTCGGGCAATTCAATGTCGTGATATAACGGGCGTAAGTCACGCCTGTATTGCTTAAACAGCTGCGAAAAGCTGTATCGCTTAAGCTAGCAATATAATCACTGGTGCGAACTGCGCAATCAGCCGCGCCGCTAAGTACGCCATTCCCGAGCGTCGTGCTTAAACTTGCGGCATCATCACAATTAATAAAAAGCGCGCCTTGCATATTTAGGTTTTGCAAATTGCTTAAGCTGGTAAGCGTGGTAACGCCTGTGCGTACTGGGTTTCCCGCAAGCGACAAATTTTGCAAACTGGTAAATGTTTGCAAGGTGGCGACATCGCTAAACTCATTTCCCGATAAGTCAAGTTGAGCGAGATTCAAGCTTTGCAAAGGCGCCAAGCTTGAAATACTTTGAATACGATTGTTGGCCAAAGTGAGATTGAGCAAACCGGGTGAATTTTGAATGCCGCTGACGAGATTGGCTAAATCTAAATTTGCTGCGTGATTACTAATTCGCAAGGTTTGTAAATTCACGAGACTGCTCATGCCGGAAAAATTCGTAATGCTGGCGTTTTCAATGCTTAAAGTTTGAATGGGAGTGGGTGTGGCTTGCAATAAAGTTAAGATAGTGCGCCAAGACTGATTTGTGATCCCGCTTATATTCAATTCAGTGAGCTGGGAAAATTGATTGACTAAAGCGAGTAGTTGTTGGTTTACGCCAGCCCAATTAAAGTTAAGATTCACTTTGTCGAGGTTGGGCATCACGCGCATGGCATTAAGTAAGCTATCACTGTCGCCAAGCGTATTGGTGTCGATAATGAGATCAGTAAGATTAATTAACGTTTCAAGCCCTGACAAGGTAGCGATTTGCGAATTGCTGCAGCCAAACTGAGTCACCGTGCGGCTATAAATAGTGTTTGGATTATTAAAATTCGCATTAACGCAGGTCCGTACACTAGCATGAAAATTTATATCGCTTAATAGAATGTCCGCGCGCTCAGTAAGCACTTCGGAAAAATTGCTAGAGCCAAACTGATCGCGTATGCCGATAATATAAAAATAGCGCTGATGGGTGTTGAGACCATTATGATTAAATGGCATTGGGATATTGGTTTGCAAACGGTTATTAGTGCTGGGTTCAAAATTACTTGTATTAGCGACATATACATCATATTGCTGAGTTGCTTGAGTCTGCCAGTTTAGCTGTAAACGATTACTCCCGGCGAGACTAATCTGAGTCGCCGAGGGTTTATCCGGTACCGAAAAAAAAACGTCGGGAATCGCTGCGGTTTCTTGGTTAGCTGCAACTACGGCATAAGAAAAATTCTGTGCGGATGTTATTTGGTGAATCGACGTAGTTTGACTGGCGTCAACATTCACACGCACTGGTGTGCTGCCAGGATTATTCAAGTCTTGCTGAAATAGATAATATTGCGTCGAGCCGACGACCGCATCCCAGGTGATGGTGTTGGTATTTGCCCATTGGCGGATTTTAACATTTTGCGCGGGCACTTCCAGTGGAGAAAACGAAACCAGATCCGACAAGTTGGATTCCCCAAAAGGCGTAATCACACTGAGTCGAAATTGATATTCAACGCCATTTTCTAAATCATGAAATTGATAGTTAGCCGCACCATCGACTTGAATAGTGTCGACAGGAATGAGCGCTTGATTGCTCAACCGGTATAAATATAAATTGTAATACAAATTATCATTGACGGCGTTCCATGCTACTTGGCGAGTACCGTTGCTGGTTTCAATACTAATATTATTCAATGACGATACGAACACATTGCTTACATCAACATTAGCTGGAATGTCTGCGGGTGGAATTTGAGGTGGTGTGTAATCGAGAAAATGTGGCTCAACATAA
>JAOUJM010000312.1 GCA_029883265.1 Gammaproteobacteria bacterium | reverse complement strand
CGGATACGGTGACATCCCCAATAAAACCGCCAATACTAATAATCAGGCCAGCAGTGATTGCAAGCTTAAGATCCATGGGGGTCAAAACGGGAGCCAACAGTACCGCTAGTATCGTGGTAGTAATTACACCACCGAGAAAACCTTGCCAAGTTTTATTCGGACTGACCTTGGGAACAATTTTATGTTTGCCCAACATTTTGCCCCAAGTGTACTGAGCGACGTCATTAAATTGAGTAAGAAAAATCAGGAACAATACCAGGCCCGCACCACCCGCAGCCGGATTTTTATTATCGGGCAAAGCCAGCAAATATGCTACATGACTGATACTAAACACCATAGTCATTACGCCCCAATGAATTGTGCCGACTGCATGCAAAAAGTTTTTAGTTTCGCCGATTAAAATCATCCGAAAGGGAATGAACAAAAACAAATACACCGGCACAAAAATAATAAACATGCCATACCACTGTTCATGAATCCAATAATACTGAATAGGAATAGCAATATACGCCCAAAATAACACCCGACGATCAGCCCGGCGCGTGGGGATTATGGATAGATACTCCTTTAACGCGAGAAAACTCACCAAGCCAAGAAATATGAGTGTCAGGTCGCGGGTAATAATCATAGCGAGTGAAAAAATACTCGCCATTACCCACCAGGAACGTACCCGTAGTACGAGTTCGTTGTAATCCTTTTGCGGATTACGCGCTTTTAGCACTGCTACGATGACCGATGCCAGAAGCAGAATAGTAAAAACACCCGCCAGAGCCATTAAAACGTTAGGCGCCACATCCAATTTGAAATCAAGATCCATGCTTTACCTCATTTAAGGCTGAGCGAATACGATTGAAAATAGTCACTAGCAACAGCATATTCATCAGGATGAATACCGTGTTGAGCCATTCATCCAGGTTGATCTGAAGGCCTAATAGTAAGGCAATCAAACCGAATACAAAAGCACGATCACTTTTACCCATGGGACCATCGTAGCGACGTTGCGCACCAATTTGAACGGCGATGACTCCCGTCATTTCGCTAATGACTGCAAGCAGTACAGCGAACACTACCCACAGCGGATTGACAGCGGTCAGCAATGCAAACGGCAAATATAATGCAGCATCAGAAACCACATCACCCAGTTCATTGAGTATGGCGCCAAAGGGGCTTTTCATATTGTGTTCGCGAGCTAGCATGCCATCGATGGCGTTTAATGCCATGCGCACAAACAATAAAATGGGGATAAGCAAAAACAATGGATATTGCTGTGGCCAGATAAACAATGCCGCACCAGCTGCAATAGAAAGCAACATTGCCAACAAAGTAACCTGATTGGCACTGACACCGATGCGAGCCAGCAGTCCCACCAGCGGACGCAGTAAGTTTTGGAATTTGGGTTTTAAGTCATATATAGAAGCCATCTAAACCCCTTTGTTGCAGTTGACTACGGCCGATTTTGCGGCAATACATCGGCTATGGCAACAAGATCATACACTTATCGAGCGATATTGAACATTCTTTAAAAAATAGGGGTCAGAGTGAACCTCCCCCAGTGTAACGCACACATTTAATCTGTGGCGAAAACCTCATAGAAGGAGTGTCTCAATTATTTGAATAAAAACTTCAGCGTTATTTCTTTTCTACCTTGTTTTTTAGTCCTGATACAAATGCCTGAAAGGGCTCGCTTAAATCAGGAAGTTTTGCTGCAAACAATTTTACAAGCGGTCCTGTAAAAGTTTCTCTTGTGGTAAACTCAACTTTTGATTCACCAAGAGATTTAAGAATCCATTCTCTTTTTCCAACGAATAATCCAAAAGGCATCCCGCCGGACCATACCATGTACTTATTTTCTTGTAGCTCTGAAACTTTAACCTTAAATCCACGCCCAGGCGCTAGTTTTGTGAAGGCAGTTACCTTCTTCCCCAAGGCGACTTCACCTTCAATTTTTTCACAATATTTATCCCACGTTGGCCACGACTTAACGTCAACCAAGACTTTCCACACATCTTCAGGTTTTGCTTCAATTGTAGTTTTCGCTTCAAATTGTTTCATTGATTTTCCTTTAACTTCAAATTTTTCAAAATTACGTTCTTCAAACACTCTAATTTCTCAATAAGGAATGTTGCATATCCCTCAAACTTTACCACTCGTATGTGCCGGTTTTGTGAGCGGCCGATTATTTGTTTTTTTGTCGAGCTATTCTTCGTCTTTTATTTTGCACCAGGATTTAACGATTAATTTAAGTTCTTTTTCCAGTGACTTTGCTTGATCCATATCGAAGACTTTTAAATATCGTGCGACCTCGCCTGTGCCTTCCAAATGGGGAAATTTTCCAGGAATCGATGCGCCAGTATGAAACATGAGACTCACGTGCTTTTTTGTTCGTGGGTTGAAGCTGGCAATGTTCCCCTTATACATGAATGTCGGACTTTTCCATTTGATACATTCATCAATTCTTGTATCCGCCGATAAAATAATATCTCTCATGTATAGCATCACTTCAATCAGAGGATGATCATAATCCTTAAACCAATCGATTACTGCTTGAGCTTGCATCTTGTTTCCCATATTTATTGAATGCTTTTCATAATGTTTGATCTGTTTTTTGTTTTAGGGTTACTTTAACTGGCTTCGGCGAATGCCTTAAAATTATCAAGCCACTTTTGGCTTTGCTTTTTAAAAAAGTTCGGAACTAAGAGGGCCATTAGTTTTGCAATTATGCCATTGAATTTCGTGTACTCTATTAAACATGAATATTCCGTTACTCCCTCGCCTAATTCTCGAAACTTCGTCGTCATTGTGTTTGTCATATGGCTGTGTTCTATTAGAACGCATTTTTCATGAGGTAAGTTATTACTGAGTACTGTTTCTTTCAGAACCATTTCGCGATTATTCAATTTCAAATATATATTCGACTCTGAACCGGGCTCACCCGGCATACCCTTAATATGGTCAATGTTCACAAACCCATCCTGCCAATAAAAAAAGTTATTTTCGTCGTTCCAGAGTTTTACGACATTCTCCAAAGGCCTATGGATTTCTACTCGATTCGAGTATTTCATGTGGACACCCCTAAATGGAAGTTTGATCGTTTCCCTCTCGTAGGCGAGTTTGATGATCTAATCGAAATCAAATTTGTATTTGATATAATCATCATTTACTTTCGATCACCTGCTTGAGATTTTCAAGCACTTTGCTGTCCCCTTTTTCCATCGCCATTTTTAATAAGGGGGCCACAAAAATACCGAATCCTTTGCCCTTAACATCACCAGTCATAATTATCTTTGTCGCCCCTTGTTGATCTTCAAACACAAAACTGAAGCACGCCGTGACCCCCATGATATGCGTAACCACACTATGATAATTGGGTGGCTCGTGCTTGATAACTTCCACCTGCGATGTCATGGTACGGTTTCCTTGTTTTCGAGTCTGAATCAAAGTCGAGCCTTTTTTAACCGTGCCGCCACCTTTAACCTCTGACTTTACAACTTGCGGTGACCAGGAAGGAAGATTTTCCTGTTTAGTCACATAATCGAAGAGCCGTTCAGGTGTTGCATTAATTACAATTTCTCTTTGATATGAAGCCATTCTTCCTCCTATATTTCCACAGACTGTTTCTTTCGATTTTAGGGTTTGAGAATAGCTTATGCCATTTTCAAACCCCAAAGCGACTTATCAGCCATACTTTCTAACACAGCTTCCACGCTTCTCAATTGAAAAAGCGTGGAAGCAGCTTATGATTCTCATTCACAAATGCCTGTGAATATGAGCTTAGCTGTCGGCGTGTAATGCAACTCGATTGCCTTCGGAATCTTGAAAGTGACTCACGAACCCGAATTCGCCAATGCTCATTTTTGGCATCAGTACCTCACCACCATTGTCGGTCACTTTAGCCAAAGTTGCTTCGATATTGTCTACATGGAAGTAGACCATAGAACCCGCATGAGAAGGAGTATAACCCTCTGCTTGAACCAGGGAACCAGTACTTCCCGAGGATTCGGCCAACATTGGGAACCAAGCCATCTTTAAGGGTCCCATTTCACTGGGGGTTAAATCGAAGCCAAGAATAGCTTCATAGAAGTCTTTTGCTCTATTGAGATCTGAGGTAGGTATTTCAAACCAATTAACAGGATTTGTTTGTGTCATCTTCGTTATCTCCCTAAAAACATTGACAGAAATTGCACGGCAAAAAAATCATACAGGTAGCGCGTAACCGCATGTTTATAAGACTTTTTTGGCCGCCTCTTGTATGCTATAGTACTTACTTTAAGCACTAGACCAATCGGTCCACATTATGCACTAGACCATCTGGTCTAGTAAAGCCTTTATGAAAAATACTTCTCAAACACGCGAAAACATTGTTCAAAACGCCATGCAATTGTTTCATCGCAACGGTTTTGACGCCGTCGGTGTAAATGAGATTTGCCAGGCGGCGGGTGTGGCGAAAGGTAGTTTTTATCATTTTTTCTCAACCAAACTAGATCTTGCACTGGCAGTAGCAGAAACCTGGTGGTACATGGATCAACAGCTACGCCAAACATGGGACCTGGATTTTGATCCACTGACTCGGGTCAGAATGACACTTAATTTTCGCTGCGCTTTTTCTCGACAGGTAAAACAAGAAACTGGTTTTGTTTTGGGTTGTCCATTTGGCCGGCTCGTCATAGAGCTGGGAAATAAAAGCGAAGCCTTACGACAAAAAGTTGCGGAAGTTTTTGACGATAATTATGAGTGGTTACGCAAGTCGCTTACAGAGGCGGTTGAGATGGGTCAATTGGAAGCCGATTATGATGTCGATGGTGCCGCCAATCAAATATTGAATACCATTCAGGGTATTGGTGTGATTGGTAAAGTCTACAACGATGTCGCTCGTATGGAATCGATAGTGGCAACAACACTAAAAAACCTACATTTGCTGGAACCGAGCTAATTTTTATAGCGTTTACGGGAGGCATGAGCCAAAATTACCCATTAAGCCTTGTACACAACATTACCAAATCACGATGATAATCAAATTCGAAGAGACCTCGAATAACATTCGGCAACAATAATTGCTCAGAAAAAAAACTAGGTAAGCCTCCCCTTTTTAAAGTGTCTGTTAAACTGGAGGAGGTTTACTTGA
>JAOUJM010000163.1 GCA_029883265.1 Gammaproteobacteria bacterium | reverse complement strand
CTTGAACTCTATCTACGGGCGAATGATTCTATTTTTTTAAAAATGATACCTCGCTGGAAAAATTCACGAGTAAGAGGATACTGAGCCAACAGGTTTGATATCATAATATTGGTCACGTTTAATTCCTGCGAGTGTGATTGAGCCGGGGCAGCCGCGAATCAGTTTGCGCTGCTTAGGGCTAACGAGGTTAAAAAACTCCACGCAGGATGAACATACATTGCTATTTTCCGAAACCGTATAGGCAACGCTTTCACCATCCATTTCAGTGGTGTGTTTTTTTGTGAGAAAGTTTGCGTGATTGGCCCGATGGTTTAACCAAGTGGATTTTAAGTTATCTCCCCATCCCCAAAATCCAGTCAGGGTAAGCATAGTTTTAAACATGAGTCGATCTTTTATACCAGGTTGCTCCCATTCATCAGGACGTTGGGTTTGATAACGCGGGTCGTTAACCAAATCCACTAGTTGCTGTTGCGTTGGCAAATTCTCTGGGACAAAGTCGGATTCAAACATAGCTGCATCGAGATAGTTAGCAATTTCTTCATCGACCAGCTTGTGGTCGGCAACAATTAAATGAAATCCATTTTTAGGAGAATCACGATACCAGGACCCCTGGCGTTTACATAAGCGATTAAATACATGTGGTGTAGCGTAACCAAGAGCCTTATTTTGTGTTTTAAGTACCTCACATTGGCTACCGAGTCGGCTGCTAAAAACGTAGCCCTGGGTTTTGAGTCTAAGTTTAATCGGTTCTATCTGTGACTGCGGTATCCAATAGATATAACGAGCGTAGTGGTAAGTGGTCATGTTCTGTCCTTGTTAATGGTTGAGTTTTTTAAACCACCACCCATGAAGTCATGGGTGGTGAATTTGCATCAAGGATTAGGGTGCGATATAGCGATAACCTTGATATTGAAAGTCTACGAGTGCAGACACTCCCGCAGGTACCATTTCAACACCATCTATTAAGTCCATCAGCTTCCATTGATTGCCTTTCATGGAATTTTGGCACATATAGATTTTTGCACCGCGTTGCATTAAGGATTTGACAATTTCCGTGCTCGGGTTGTCAGTGCCGAATTTTTTGTTATATGCCGCGTCACTCAATGCCCAGCGCGCACCCTTGCCATAGGCAACAATAACGGCTTTATAATCTTTACCATTTCGCATAGCATAGTTCTGTTCCCAATCATTAAGTAAATTGCGAGCATTTAAAACCTGTAGGCCATTTTTATTTGGATGAACATTGTCGGAATTCCATGCGAGTACGGCCTTTACATGATTACGACGACTTAGGCACAAAGTTTTGTCGCTGGCGGCCACGCCATGAATATCAGTTGCAAAAAGTTGATCACTGCGCTCTATAGCAATTGATGGACATTCTTTAGTATGTCGATCTTCTGCATCGCTGTTATCAGCATTGCTACTAAAGGCAAGTAGCATTGTTGTAGTTAAAATTAGAAATTGCGATGTTAGTTTCATTGATTTTCTAAGCATTGTAAGACTCCTTTAAAGTTAAACGAATGAATAAATAAAATGAGCAAATATCTCATGTGCTTAACTTTAAGCTGTGCGCGTAACAAAACCATTTCCTCTGTGCTTCAATTTGTTTCTGCTCTGTATCTACTTTGTGTCGAATGACTATTCCTTATAACCCTTGAAAACCACAACGCAGCAAGCAAAAAATAATCAATGTTCTGATTCAAAACTAGTGGTTACCTTTTTGAAACAAAAAGAGCGTTGGTAGAAATTGTTTAGAAACAGTGATGAACGATACTTTCACCATGGTCAGCGACAACAACGTTTGACTTATTACATAAACTAAACTTTAAAAGGAAATTATTATGAACGACAAACAAACTTATATTTACACCCTAACTGATTTCTCTGACCCAGATCAAATTGCCGTACCACTCGTGCTTGCCAACGCAGCTTTAGCGATGGGCAAAAAAGCGATGCTGTGGACGACTTTAGAAGGTGTGAATTTGGCTAAAAAAGGCAGTGTTGATGAAATTGTTTCGCCAAGTTTTTCTTCTGTTAGTGAAATTTTTGAAGAGTTTAAACAAGCCGGTGGTCAAATTGGCGTGTGTCCAGCGTGTGCGAAAACTCACGGTGTGACCGAAGAAAATCTGGTAGAAAACGGTGTTTGGATGGGCGCTGCAGCAATAACTGAAGCTACGCAAAATTCGAATTCCATGAGTTTTTAATCTTGGTTTGCTCCCAAGGATCTGGTACGGCGTCACAGCTCCGTATCAGATCCAACTTAGTTAATACTAAGTGTCGCCTGTTTTTGACAATTCAACCAGTCTAAGGCAGATTCTAGTTCACGAAAAATATTTACTTTAGGTAATTCCGATTCATTCAAAGCAGCAAACATTCTAGAACTGCCGAACTCATTATCATGCGGAGCTACCACAGCCAATGTATGTGGGCCGCGTAAGTTTTTGCTTTGTTTGACAAACGCAAACAACTGAAAAATGTCTTCAAAGTAATAGTGAGTTTCGCTGTGAGTGAAATCCCATACCACATGGGTCAATTGTACATAATAATCTTGCTGCCATAATTGCTTAAGCATTTCAATTAGATCACCAGGTAATACCGGCCCACTAATCGAAAGAACATCTAGTTCAAAAGGGTTAGATTGGCTTAATTCGAAATTCATTGTATTAGAATTATCTTAACTTCTTCGCTTATTGTTGTTTACTTGGTCAAGTCTAAACCATATTTAGATCTATGACAAAAGTTAACTTTGCTTCAGCAGTGGTAACGTTTTTGCTGCAATTTGGTTTACTAATGAATAACAACTGATTAACTTTGCGGAAACAAAGTTGATACATATACCAACGATAATTGCTTCAGGTGAACAAACCAATGAAACCAGGAGTAACCAATGGACAACGGAATATCAAAAAAAGAAAATTTGTTAGACAAAATTACATGGCAATTTTCTCAAGTATTTTCAATAAGCGAGTTTGGGCATTTAAGTAAAATTGCCTGGCCTTTAATTTTATCGAGTTTAGTTACCATGAGTGTGTCCATTACCGATGTACTCATGATTGGTCAATTAGGTACCGTGCAATTAGCGGCCGCCGCTGCGGCTAGTGACTATTATTCCATTTTCTATTATTTAGCCGCAGGTGTGGCTGCGGCGATATCACCTTTAATCGCTCAAGCCAGAGGCCGCAAAGATTTTCGCATTGTCAAAACAATATGGGTGCAAGGACTGATTGTTACTTTGTTAATGGGAATCCCCGCTGCTCTGGCCATCTACAATGCACCAATGGCGCTTACACTGATTGGGGTTGACCAGGCGATTGTACAAACCGGTACACCTTATGCGCATATGATGGCGATCGCGGTTTTTCCAATGCTGTGCTTAAGTGTGATGCACTATTTTCTTTCTGCATTGAATCGCACACGAATTATTTTATATATCACTGCAGCATCGTTGCCGGTCAATATTATCGGCAATTATGCCTTTCTTTATGGTAACTGGGGGGTACCAGAAATGGGTGTTGCTGGTGCTGGGGTAGCATCCATTATTACGGGATCCTTAATGTTTTTTAGTTTGCTGATTTATGTTCTTAAACAACAGTGTACCCGCAAATATTTTTACTTTCCCGTGCAAAACTCAAAGTCAGCAGAAATCCGCAATAGTGTTTTTGTTTTGGGGCTTCCAATTGGTATTTCACATTTTGGCGAAATGGGCGTATTTCTTTTTGCAACCGTGAGCATGGGGATCTTCGGTGCAGAAGTTTTGGCAGCACATACGATTGCGCTACGCATGGCAGGTGTGTTCTATGCAGTCCCTATCGCCTATGCCCAAGCGGCCATGGTGCGCATTGGCCTTCTCGCTGGTCAAAAGAATATTCGTTTATTAACGACAGCCATCAAAACGGCGATTAGTTTTTCGCTGATGGCAGGTTTGCTGTTAATGAGCGTATTGATTATGACGCGTTATCAATTGCCAGGTTTATTCATCGAGCCACAAAAAATGACTGATATTGTGAATCAGCAAGCAGCCCTTTTTATCTTGTTGCTTGCGCTAATGCAGCCAAGCATGATTGTTGGAACGGTTGGCGCGGGTATATTGCGTGGATTCAAGGATTCAGCAAAACCCATGGTTTATTCCTTGGTCAGCTATTGGGGCTGCGGTTTTGTTGGTGCCTTAATGCTTGCTTTTTGGCTTGATTTACAGGGCTTAGGAATCTGGGTTGGTCTATTGGCGGCGACGATTTCTTTTGCCGTTCTGGTTGTTAAGCGCATTGTTGATATGCGCGATGTACCCCTAGCCCAACATACAACACTAAAAGCGAGTTGAATTCCTTCAGATCAGGGCGGCTTCCGTCCTGGTCACTACACACTGTTACAAAACTGAAACATAAAACCCTTTTGAAGAAACTCAATTGTTACCTGGAAATACGATAATCAGAAAAGAGTGAGGACTAGAAAATGAAGAAAATTGAAAAACGACCTTTGCAGTTTTGTAGCTATCGCAATCATGCTGCGGAAATGGTAAAGCGAATGCGTGCTCAGATACAGCAAAACCCTAGCGTTTCAGTCGAGAAATTATCCGGCTCCGCAGAACAGAGAACATCTTCTGAGCTGGTGAATAAACGGGCCAACAAGGAATAAATGAATTCAAGGAGTGTGAAATGCTTGCGAAGCAACCACTAGCCCCGCAAAATAGAGACGTTCATTCTATGGCTATTAAGCCGAAGGATTGCTCCATGATAGCTGGCGATATTAATGTATTAATTGTTGACGATGACCCCGATATTCGGGAAATGTTGCACGACTATTTGCAAGATAATGGATTTCAGGTCACCTTAGCAATTGACGCCGATAGCATGCGTAACAGCATCGAGAACCAAGTACCCGATGTGGTATTGATGGATGTGGGCCTACCGGGTAACGAGGATGGTCTATCACTAACTCGTTATTTACGCGAGCGCTTGGATATAGGCGTAATTGTGATTTCTGGTGCAGGTGATACCGTCGATCGAATTGTCGGCCTGGAAGTGGGGGCTGATGACTATATCGCCAAACCTTTTGACCCGCGGGAACTCAAAGCTCGGATTAAAAGTGTGATCCGTCGTTACCAACGTATAGCGGCGAGTTCCTTAAAGCCAGAGCCGCAATCAACCGGTGATGAAATAATTCAGTTGGGAAATAGTCGTCTTAATCTAGTGACTCGACAATTGCATAATCATCATGGAGAAGAAATTCCATTAACCGCGATGGAATTCGATTTACTCAAAACCTTTGTTGAGCGACCCAAACGTCCAATGACACGCGATCAACTACTTAACATTACTCAGAATCGTGACTGGGATCCGTTTGATCGCAGTATTGATATCCGCATTACACGTTTACGTCGGAAAATCGAGTCAGATCCAAATAAACCACAATTAATTCGCACGGTACGTGGTATTGGCTATATGTATGTACCACTAGCCGTCACGGTATCCTAAAACAGAATGAATACGATCGAGCAAAACCGAATACACCTAAATGCGCATTGTCATGGCGTGTTGCGACAAGACATTTTTATTTCCTGTAGTGATGGCTTTGCTGATTGGCTCGGATTGCAAAAGAAATTCATCAAAGGGAAATCAATATTGGATTTCTCGCCAAAATATCAAAGCGAAAATTACACTTCCGCAGAAGAATTGCAGCGTCGAATAGCTGCCTGTGAACGCGATTTACCACAGAACTTTTTATGGCGCTTGTGCGACCCGCAGGGCGAGGTGGTTACTTGTTTGTTGAGCTTGCAGCGGCAAGCAAATAATCCCGATGCAGAAAATTTAGTTTTGGAGATGAAGCCATTGCGCGAAACACCACAGGGTGAGTCGTTTGAGCATAGTACACATTTGTTAAAACAAATGTTAAAGAATGCCTCATCGATGGTTTATGTGCGCGACCATGAAGGCAGTTTTCATTTTGTAAATCGCGAATTTGCAACAGCATTTGGACTGAAAGAAAAACAAATATTAGGACGATCTATTTATGAAGTTTTTTCACCGGAATTGGCGCAAACATTAATTGAAAATGATCGAAGAATTTTCATTAGTAAAAAGCCGATGGAGTTTGAAGAACGAATAGAAATGGATGGTTTGGAGCATACCTTTTCAACAATTAAATTCCCTCTTTTTGATGATCAAAAACAAGTTTATGCGGTATGTGGAATTGCTACTGATATTACTGCCCAGAAAAAAACAGCGGATGCGTTTAAAAGTGTCGCATTAGGCGTTTCTGGATCGAGTTTCGATAATGTATTTGATTCCATTGTGACGCATCTTGCAGAGACAATTGGAGTCGAGTTTGCGTTTATTGGTCAATATCAAGAGGATAACACCGTATCAACCGTATCTGTTTTTCATCGTGGGCAGATTCTTCCAAATATGGTTTACGACTTAGACAATACTCCATGTGATGGAGTAGTAGGTAAAGATTTTTTACTTATTCCCAAACAGATACAGCAACTATATCCTGGCGACACTATGCTATCCCAGTTGGAACTCAACTCCTATGCCGGATTTCCCTTGTTTGATTCCAGCTCAATGCAACTAGGCTTAATTTCAATCGGCAGCCAGGCTGAACTAGTTGACACTCAACTGGTGCGTTCAATTATGGAAATATTTTCCATACGTGCCTCAGCCGAGTTAGAGCGTTTGCGCGTGGATCAAGCACGACGAGTATCCGAGGAAAGTTATCGCTCAATTTTTGAAGCATCCGAAGACGGAATTCTTGTAGTTGATATTGATAACTTTGAAATTGTTGATATGAACCCAAGAGCTTGCTCTGATTTTTCTTGTGATAAATCAAAGTTTGTTAAACGAAGTATTTTTGAATTGCAGGTAGATGAGGATAACGATAATGCGTGCGATTTAGGTCAAACAATCAAAGCGGCACTATGCGGCGCGCCACAACAAATTACTTGGCAGCGGCAACAACGTTTTTGGGATGAGGTCTCGATTAAGCGAGTGACGATTGCTGGTGTAGAGCGCCTATTGTTTATTACTAGCGAAATCACCGAAAAAAAACTGGCGGAAGATAAGCTGCGCTCTAGTGAAGAACTGTACCGAGTGATTTTTAACTCCTCTATTGAGGGCCTGGTAGTATTTGATGAGGCTGGCCAGATAATCGATGTAAATCCGATGTTCAAAATCATGCACGGCTATAATCTTGATGACGATTTCAGTCATATTACACCAGCCGATGTTATTCCTGCGGACTATATTCCAGTCTACAAAAACTATATTCAAACCGTGCTCAACGAAGGGCGAGCGCATATTGTTGGCGCGGGCAAGAAGAAAGACGGTAGTCGATCCATACTTGATATCCATGGAGTGCGAATGTATGACCTGGATCAAGTGAAACTTTTAACCATTATACGAGATGTGACCGAACAACAACTTTCAGAACAAGCGCTTAAATTGAGTGAGAATCGTTTGCGCGCCACATTCGAAGCGGCTCTAGATGCAATAATTGGCATTGATGAGCAGGGAAAAATAATTGAGTTTAATCCTGCTGCCGAAGCATGCTTTGGTTACCGGCGTAATCAAGTGATTGGTCGGTCCTTGGCAGATATGATTATCCCGACACGTTTTCGCAAAGCCCATGAACAAGGAATGAAACATTATCTTGCAAGTAACGAGGGACCGCTAATTGGTCAACGCATTGAGGTTGACGCCATGCGCCAAGATGGTAGTGAATTCGTAGCTGAGTTGGCGATTGATGTCACTGAGGGTGCAGAAGGGAAAATTTTTATTGGTTACTTGCGCGATATTACTGAACGGAAGAATGCTGAAGAAGCGCGTACTCAACTTGAGGCGCAACTACGCCAGGCGCAAAAAATGGAGACAATCGGGCATTTGACTGGTGGTATTGCGCATGATTTTAACAATATTTTGACCAGCACCATGGGTAACATCATGTTAGCTGAAGATCTCGCAAAAAAATACCAGGACGAAAAATTAGAAAAATATTTTTCGCGGGCCATTCGCTCTGGGGAAAAAGCCAGAAACTTAATTCAGCAAATGTTAACCTTCAGTCGCGGTCAGCGTGGTGACCCCGTACTTCTTTGTCTAGCTCCCATTATTAAGGAGACAATGAAGCTACTGGAAGCCAGCCTACCATCTAGTGTTGAGATCGAAATTTCTGTTCCTGATACACTTTCTCGAGTAATGATCGACCCTGTGCATTTGGAGCAGGTATTGGTCAACCTGTGCGTCAACGCACGCGATGCAGTAAATCAAAATGGAAAAATTCACCTTGAGCTCTATCAACATGAGAATGTTGCGCTAAATTGTGATGCATGTCGGCAAAGCTTCCAGGGAAGTTTTGTTTCGCTAAAAGTGAGTGACAATGGTTGTGGCATGGAACCCAATGTTATGGATCGAATGTTCGAGCCATTTTATTCAACCAAAGAGGTTGGTAAAGGTAGTGGCATGGGATTGTCGACGGTGCATGGCATTGTGCATGATTATAATGGACATATAAAGGTCGAGTCGAGTGTTGGCAAAGGTAGCTCAATTCAAGTATTTTTTCATGCAGAAAAAGCGGAAAGCCTAAGCGGTGAAGATGCCAAGGAACAATTGTTACGAACAACATCAAATGAAACTCATATATCGGCACGAGTATTATTGATTGATGATGAAGACGATGTACTGGAGTTTATGTTTGATATGTTAGAAACATGGGGCATAGAAGTACTTGCCTGTAGTAGTAGTACTGAAGCCCTGCAGATATTCATGCAACAATCAGAAGCGTTAGACTTGGTGATTACTGACAATACCATGCCGAAAATTACGGGTAGCGAATTGATCAAACAATTTCATCAAATCAATTCTCAAATCCCTATGATCTTGTATACTGGCTATCGCCAAGATATTGATGAGGATGAACTAGCAAACTACGGTGTTAAGCAGGTGCTTGATAAACCAATTGATCTAGGGCAGATGAAACAATTGCTACAGAAATTGCTAAGTTAGTTCAGGCTATAGAGGCAAGCTAACACAAAAAAGCAAATCGTTTCTCACTTGTTCAATTTTATGGAATTCCGAATTAAACAATATTTTTGTTTTTTATTCATGCAATGTTTATCTCTAAAAAGAATAGCAATTTAATTTTAGAGATCGTATTACTTTTAGGTCTCCGGCGGCATTTCAAAAAACACAAATTCGCCACCAATCATGTTGTCCTCTACTAAAGAGGGAGCGAAAGGCAAAAATTGCAGTATAACCCGTGCAAATCTCACGTTATAGGGGCCTACAGTTGCCCTATTTCTTTGCATTGGTCTGAAAAATAAGATCCAGTAGTTTGTGCAACTCTACACGAGGCTTGGCGCCATTACTGGAAAGCTGCTCCAATCCAATAAGTGAGCCATAAAATAGTCGGGACAAGAGCGCACACTGATTAGCAGGAATGCCAGCGCTTTCAAATAAGCGGGCAACAAATGCTAGACGAGTTTTATCGACATTTGCCAATGTTTCCGCCACATCTTTATTATACCTTGCCCAGCTGCGAATCGAGGGTTCGGCTAACACTCCTCCATAGGGCTCACTAGCATCACTGCTAACAATTTCGATAAGTTGTCGCAGTTGTTCTTTTGAGGATAGTTGGTCGTTGTTAAGTGGCGCTGAGCTGTTGGTTGAGAGGTTGAAAATGATGTCATGAGTAGCAACAGTTTCCCAATGTTTAAGCATTTCCTCTTTTAGGCTGGAAACATCCTTGAAATGCCAATAGAAAGAACCCTTACTAACGTTTAAGCTCTTTGCAATAGCCTCTGCCTTAATGGCTTGTTCCCCGCCGGATACTAGCGCTCGAAAACCGGCCTTAATCCAATCCTCTGGGGTAAGTGTGTTAGCTTTTTTCATTACGTGACCATACGCTACCGTATTGACATTTTCCAGCCCTGCTTATACCATACGCAAGCGTATGGAAGTGTTTAATCGTCACTTGGAGGTGTTATGTTCAACAAAACTGTATTCGTTGCCGGCGTTCTTTCTGGATTCACTTTGCTAATCCATCTTTTTGCTGGGGGGCCAGAAATCCATGATCCTGTTCTTCAAAGTGCGCTTTCCTCAGAGCTAAAAGCTGTGATTTCGGTGATCTGGCATGCGATTAGTTTTGTGTTGTTGATTAACATGATCGCCCTCTTCAGTGCGGCTACATCGCCAACACTAATGAAGCCGATAGTGATAATTGTCTCAAGTCAGTATGTTGCTTTCGCGGCACTTTTTATATTTTATGGAATTACCCATCTGGGCTCGTTAGCACCTATGCCTCAATGGATTATCTTTATTGTGCTAGCCGCGATGGCTTTATTAGGTTATGAGCTGCAAAAAAGGCAAAAAGAATCCGCTCACTCATCATAAAAGGGATCAGAGCCAATGTTGTCCCACAAACTCAT
>JAOUJM010000102.1 GCA_029883265.1 Gammaproteobacteria bacterium | reverse complement strand
TGTTATTTATTTAGATTCAACTTTTCTTCTGGGTTTAGACGGAGTAGTTAAGTATGTATCTGGTATTAACAAAGCTATAAAAAAGTTCGATACATCGCAAAAAGTTGAGGAAGTGGCAGTGGAAGCAGTAAACAAGGATTTGTGCTCTAAGAATGTTGTGGCATCTGGTAGCTTAAACGGTGGGCAAGCCTATGGCTCGCAGGTTTCTGTTTTGTTTTGGGTGGTAAAAGAATAATTTAATCACCCCGTTAGTGATTTAACACAAAATTTTGGATAGAGATGTAGAATCGTATTGGAGAAGATTCTAAATGATAGCTAGTAGCGGGCGAGAAAAGCTAACCGATAAAAAATTCGATTCAGCGATAAACGAAGAAAAGTATATTAATAAGTTGTTCGAGCGTTTGGTGGCAAAGAATATTGTTTTTAATAATGTGGATTTCAGGTATTGTATTTTTGATGCGGCATATTTGAGAAATTGTAAGTTTCAAGATTGCGATTTCACGGGCTGTCGGTTTCTAAACAGTAATCTAGCTGGTAGCAGTTTTTATGGATGTAAATTTGACTATGTGTTTTTCGATAAAACACAAGTTGACAATGATATTCTTGAAATAGGTTGCCCTGGACCAGAAAATCTCAAACTAAAGTTTGCCCGTTCGTTGCGCATGAACTATCAGTCGCTAGGAGATGCTAAGTCCGCAAACATTGCAATTGTAATTGAGCTCCAGGCTACAAACGATCACCTTTACAAGGCTTGGAGATCAAAAGAGTCCTACTATAGAAAGAAGTATCGGCGTCTAAAGCGGCTAAGGGTTTTTGCGGAATGGATTAACTTTAAGGTCATGGACTATGTTTGGGGCAACGGCGAGTCGTTTTGGAAGTTGTTTAGGGCTGTTTTCGTAGTTCTACTAGCGATTTCGTTTTTCCATGTATTTATTTTTAATGATCCTAGTACACCTGTTCCTGCATTTGATGCATTGTTACTTTCACCACAAGTATTGCTTGGGATTGTAAAGCCTGCTTCATATCCTTCTCTATATTTAACAGCAGTATTCTTAGTTAGGCTCGTAATGTTTGGGTTTTTTATGTCAATAATCATCAAACGTTTTAATAGGCGGTAAGAATGCATATTTATGCATTTGGTTCAATTTGTCGTGGAGAAATGGACGCTTCATCAGATGTAGATATGCTTGCAATTGTTGATGGACAAGATCAGCGTTTTAATCCTAATGACTACTCGATTTACTCGTATGAAAGAATACGAGATCTTTGGCTACAGGGAAATCCGTTTGCATGGCATCTATATTTGGAATCGAAACTCGTGTTTTCGTCAGATGATTTGGATTTTATTAAAGAGATGGGGCGGCCTAGTGCATATAGAAGTGGGTTGTATGATTGTCATAAATTCCATGAGATTTTCCTGTCAGCCAAGTGCTCAGTCGAACAATCGAATTTAACAGAGATTTTTGATCTTTCATCTATTTTTTTGGGAATAAGAAATTTTGCGACGTGCTATTCTCTGCATGAAGGCATAGATCCGGACTTCTCGCGATATTCAGCTCGTAATTTAGGGCACTTTAATTTAAAGATTGATAAGTCAGTTTATAAGATTCTCGAAAGAGCTAGAATTCTTAGTACAAGAGGTAGTGGTAAATTGCTAAGTAGTGATGAAATCAAAAATGTAAAAGCGGCGCTAGGAGATATAGACTCTTGGATGACCACGATTATTTGTTCAATTGAAGATAAAGCCTATGAATGAGTTTAACAATAGAATTAGTGCGCAAAGAGATGTGCTGACGTTGGTGAATAGTATTCAACACTATCGTGAGCCATTATTCGGCTTAACTGAAAAGGCAATTAATAGATGGGTAACTCACAATGCAATTAATGTCAGTGATCCCATTGTTACCATATTAAAGTCGTTGTCAGAAAATTTGTTTTTTTTAGCGAATAGAAGTCAGGAGCAAATAACTGAAGATTATAAGGTGCTATCAATAAGAATTAGCGACTTGATTTCAACCCTTAGGCAAGAATTGGCGAGTTAGTAGTTGTTGGGAATAGATATGGAAGGATTGCTGGATAATGAATGTCAAAGACATAAACTATTTGACTAATCTCAAATAACCATTTCGTAAAGGCTAGAAAGTTATTATGGGTACAATGATAACATTATCACTAGGTTGTCTCGAAGTGGATTGGGGTAAAAACGATTATTTCAAAGATCATAGGGCAATATACCAGGAGAAAGATCTAAAGGATATTCCGACATATTTGCCAGGTCAAGACTGGCCTGATGGAGACCCGATAGTCGAAATGAATGAAGGGTTTGGGAAGCCACTTAGACATGTAAAGGACAGAGTAGAATTGTTAGGTTTTACGTTGAAGTCAATTGAAGATCATTAAGAGAAACTACATAAGCTTCATGGGGTAACGACACGGCCTTTACCGTTTAATAAGTTGAAAAAAGCACTAGGTAATGTCAATGTTAATCAGGTAAGTGGCAAGTATAACAATGACTATGGGCCGGGTGAGTTCGTTGAGAATGAAATTATTACAAGATTACAATTTTCATCAGAACTACACTATGCTAATGCTAATCTCAAGCCTGATCATTGGGGAATCGATTTGTTGCTGGAACATTTCCCACCTTATGCAGGGCTTCGTCTTTTGGCTGAAAATGCTAAAAATCTAGAACTGGAAGTCAACTGGGATTTTATACCTCTTGTTGAATCAGAATGGGCTAGTCGGGAAGAGTTCAATGACCCAGGACCAATTGCTAAACAGCGTTTCCTTATAGTAACAGAGGGAAGTTCAGACTCGTCGATTATTAAACGCGCATTACAACTACTTCGACCACATGTGCAAGACTTTTTTGAATTTGTTGACATGGGAAACGGATACCCATTTAGCGGAGCTGGTAATTTATTTAATTTTACAAAGGGTTTGGTCAAAATTGGTATTCAAAATAATATTGTTATTATTTTTGATAATGACGCTGAGGGAGTTACAAAATATAAAGAAACACTAGGTTTGAATCTTCCTCCTAATATGAAGGTGATGCTCCTCCCATCTTTAAAGTGTTTTAAAAAATTTCCAACAACAGGTCCTGCTGGGGATTCTAAGGCAGATATAAATGGCAGAGCTGCCGCAATTGAATGTTATCTTGATTTAAATTCAAAGTACCTTCCTAAGCCTCTGGTTCGATGGAACTCATATAATAAGAAAGTTGAATGTTACCAGGGTGAATTGGTTGAGAAGGCTAGATTTATGAAGCACTTTTTAAACCAACAGAACCCATTGGAAAAGTATGATTCCAGAAAATTAAATTGTGTCTTAGATGTCTTGATTCAAAATTGTGTTTCAATTTCTGAATCAAAGTTAATGAATGCATCGATCAAAGAGTTTATATAAACAGCTCGACTACGCAAATGAGATTGATCACTTTTTGTGAAGACTAAACTATATCCAAATATTCCAAACCAAGATCACTTCGCTCCCCCCTTTTTTTTCAAGTCTTCATACTGTACTCTTTTAGCAAATAAAAAGCGAAGGAAGTTTTATGAAATCTTCAGCTATATTACTAATCACTACTATTCTAATTGGATGCGGTGTCGCGAAGAATAATGAAGAGGCCGATATTGAAGCGTGGTCTGGCAAGTTTAATGCCGCAGGGTATCCAGACATTGACGGTGACTATGCGTTTATTACCGTAAATATCGGGTACCGGTGTTCAGACGAAAGTACTGGTACTTCGGAACCGATTAGCTTTAATATCTCTGTGTTACAGGACGCAAACGAAATCACAATACCCAATAGAACAGATGACCTTCCTGGTCTAACAATATTGGAGCAAACCGAAGCAACCGGGTTAGTTGAGAAATCTGGAGCATTTTCAGCGACGAAAAGTGCAATTATTCATATTGCTGCACTAGATGATGATGTAACCTATCAATACTCACAGAACGGTGACTTCACGCCGTCAAGTTGGAGTGGTAACTATAAATTTACAGCAATAATTCCAAAGTACCAACTTTCATGCAAGTACTCGACGACTTTTCGGGGTGATAAAATTGCGTCAGGGTCAAATAAAATTACCTCGCGTGAGCTATCGCAGGATATCGATGCATCGATTGTAGGTATTGCAGCCAAAGCCGGACTACTGGCATTTTTCAACATTTAGCGTGTGTTTTAGGTTGCGTTTGGTTCTCAGTAAAGGGCAGGCTAGTGGATGTTCTACTATGCACCAACTACTGTTATTTCAGGTATTCGGTCCTTCATGAGCATACATATATATCTTGATCATAATATCCTTGACCACATTAAGAAAGGAGATTTTTCGCTTGGGCCATCTGGCGAAATAATTTGGATTTACTCCGACGAAAATCTAGGGGAAATTAGAAGATCAGGTAACGAATTCGGATTTCTAGAGGTATTGGATTCTATTAAAGCAAGAAAACTAGATTTAGTTCTAGATGAAAACTTTAGAATAACAGGGTCCGCACAAATTTTGGAATACAAATCTCCACATGAAGAATATCAACTATATTTAGATGCGGTATCCGAATGTAATCTGGATCATAGCTCTGATTTTGAAATTTTAGCTAGATTATACGGTGCTAACAATAGAGATAAAATATTGTCCCACCCAGACACTGTTGAGAAAGCAATAAAAGAAATGTTAGAGCCGTATGGTTTATTTAGCGAAGAGATAAAAGGGGAATTAAAAAAAGTCACGCTTGAAATTGGGGATTTTGTTAGTGGTCCTCTGCAAGAACTGACTGACTTGGAAACTTCAAGAGCAACAATCGGGACCCATAACGGTAGGGCGGGAAATATTGTAAGTGAAGAAAATCCGATTGAACATCTTTGGGAAATTGTGAAATTCAGGTTAGGTGAAATGACTCCTGACCAATTTTTTGGGTTTGATCCAATGGAAAAGCAGGGATACGAAGAGTGGCCAATGTACCTTGGTATAATCAGTTGTCATAATGTACTTAATGTTCTAGGATTTCGTCCTGACGATGGTTTAACAAAGCCAGAGAAACTCCCCGGGGTCCTCAGTGATGCTTCACATATTGCGTATGCTGCCTATTGTCAGGGATTGTTAAGTAAGGATAGAAAAATGCTTGCTAAGGCGAAAGCTATCTATCGCTACAAAAATATCAGCACGAAGGTTCTAACTATTCAATGAGTAAAGCTTAATATTTTGTTTTAAATAGCTGGGGGTATAAACGGGGGTATCTGTGAAAACCACATTCTGTATTTATTAATAAAAACAAAAACTAAACCCAAGATCTTCGACTCCGGCCGTCGGCACCATAAACTCAAAAACCGCTAAATATCTTGTTTAGCGGTTTTTTTGTATTAAACGACATCAGACTATTTTGATACATCATAACTACTAGCTTAAGAGTGTTGGAAGGACTACAAGCATTCGGTACTTATTCTATTGGACTATACAAGCACAGGGTACGGCGAAAACCACCGTAAGCTGGATCTTTCACTGTTGCTGCGTGGGGGCCAAATTCGCCACTTGGTGGAATTATTGTGTCCAGCTCGTCGGTGTCGATCCAGTGTATATCTTTGACTAAACTAAGAGTATTAAATGCAGTTTGGAATCCGGTATAAGCGGTGTCTTGAGATGAGACCATTGCACGCACGGTTGTCTGCTTTAGAAAACTATTATCCCCTATAAACCAATCAGCAATTGCGGGTTGTTCGCCTCGGAAAATTGTGTCGTAAATATCATAGGCTCCACTCAGTAAACAAACGCTTTTGGCGCCATAATTTTTCGCTATAAAAAGCGCATGTCCAGCACCTTGTGAATGACCTCCGATACGTAAATCATTCCAATTCACAATCCCATCGTTGACAAGCTCTATTGGAAACTCATAGTTTCGAGCAGCAAAGTATTCAATCAATGTTATGAGTCGTTGTTGGATACTATCCGCTGGTGACGTATTAGTCATTGTTGAATCATCTTTACCGGAAAATTTTTCTCGGCGAAGCAAACCTGCACAGTCATTAATAGCGAGCCCCTTACCTCCACAAGCCTGGTCTCCATTTACAGAAAAACGATTATTATATGCAAGCTGAATCACAATGAAGCCGGAGTCAACTGCTTCACTTAGCCAAGTCCTGCTAGGAAATTCACTAGTGGTTTGATCATAAGGTCTTCCTGAGGTTCCCCCTAGATGCAAGTAGATACCGCGAACAGTTGCATCATTATTGGGAAAACCAATGGCGTGAAACCCAAAACCACTATTGCTGCCTTGCATGTCTTTGTCGTGAGCCGCTCTTGCCAACATCGATGGCTGAAGTGCACATAAAAAACCACCGTCAATTACTTCCGTCGCATGACAGATTGAAGGGTCGGGAGCGGCGTAATCTAAGTCACCAAAATAACCACAACTACTTAGTATTAACATCGCTATCATACTGCTTAGTCTTTTCAGTAATCGTGCATTCATAGTTTATCCTTCTTGATAGATAATTGTTCGATAAAATTCGCCTTGGAACGTTAGTGCAAAATTCGAGAGGGGATTACAAAAATGAAAAGTGCCCCTAGTTTAAACTGAGTTGTTGCAATCCAGTCTCATGGTAGAAAGGGAATGCTAGTGTTCCCTTTCTACCTGGCTTAATTAGGCGGCAAAGAAACCATCACAAATGTATTTTAGTTCTTTGCGTCACGCCGTTTAACACATATTATTATAAACAACATATTCGCTAACAAATGCGGTATGATTACAAGTTGTTTGACCGCTTGTTTGGCGATAGAGTTTTACCCTTACGCTCGATCCAGGCATTGGTTTCCAGCGGTTACACACTTTGTTTTCAATTCGGTTTTTCAAATCTTGAATACTGTAATCAAAAACATTCGCGATAGGTTTGCAGATATCTGGTTTAACCCCGCTCCATCGATCATCCCAATGAACCTGCATGCAAGTGTGGGCAGAAACACGGGCTTTGTCACGACAGTTATTTGGACTTAACGAACTACAACTTCCCACGGCATTAAACACTTCAAGTGTTTCTGTTGCTGTTGAAGAAGCTTTCTGCACATAATATTTGCCATCACAAGACCGGGTTATTGAAGACGCCGAAGCAGCAGAGGCGTAAAAAAATACTAAGAATAGTAAACACAAACTGAAAGATTTATTGGTGATTTGAGTAAATTTATTCATTTCGATTTCTCCATTGTAATTATCAATGATGACCGCTAGGCATTATTGTTTTAATTTAAGCTTGTCGGTAACTAACAAATCAACTATGTCGTCATTTAGTTGTATCTCAGTACCGGTTAGAACGAACGCGGCGTCAACAGCTTGGCCCATGAGGGTGCTAGATGATTGAACATCAGTTCCAGCGATTAAATGAGCTTCTTGGTGTGTAACTGGTGTATGTCCGAGAATGTACATTTTGCTACCGCCACCATTGCGGCCAATATCCATGACAATCCAGTAATACTTTTGGCCTTCCAAGAAAACACTATTGAAATTAGCTTCGACTCGGAGTACGGATTGATCAAGATACGTACTTCGGGTAACGAACACGTCAGTGCTTCTGGGTTCAATATGATGAATTAGATTATCCAGGTCCGGGCCATTGGTGGATGCGTCATGAGCATAAATAGAAAGTGCGACATCTCCGACCTCACCACCGCTGAGAAAAAAACCTTGAACACGTAGACCACTAACATTCCATCCCCATCCCGGTACATAGAAATCATCTACGACCTCATATATTGGTTCAGCGCCAACATATTCACCGGTAGGGCTGCCGTTATCCAACAATACTTGGGCATTCACGGTTCCAAAAATGGCACATAGTATTAGCATAAGCCCCATAGCTAAAGTTCTAATGTGGTAAGGTATCGATGGTTGTTTTGAGTAGAAAGTCTCAACGTTCTTCATAGAGTGTTCTCCTTATTGGGTTGTATAAACGTTTTTAAACGAATTTGTTAACGCACGCTGTAAGCTGTGGTGGCAATTAAAATCCGTAGACCTATTTTCCTTCTTGAGACCTTTCAAATTGTTTACAAAATAAAAAAATTGGGAATTTAGATAAAAAATGTTTAGCCCTGTAAAAAGCGGAGGCATTAACAGGGTGAGGTATTGATAATGAAGCGGGTAGTTTCAATCTGACTATTAAAAAATAAAATTATGAAATGTGGAAACAAGAGGATGGCTAGGTAGTGTCTTTTTAAACTTGCCAGGATATTAAGTTTCTAGTGTGGCTGATTTTTCAAAAGCAAATAAAGTGCTACGGTTACAAACAGATGTTTTGAACAAAGCTATTAGTTCAGTGCAGGGCGTTGTGCCCAAAGTTTTTGCGAGTATTTCTCTGCATTGTTGGAATTCATACTGTGCTTCACTGAAGCGGTCTAGTTTTAAAAGAATAGCGATCTTCCTGCGATAAATAGATTCATCTGTCATGTTTATTAGTTGGAGTTTGTTTAGCAAATCAATTGCTAGCTCATAATTTTCATGGCGTTCTGCAATACTGGAAAGCTTTTTCAATGTTTCCGTGTACCGCTTTTTAAGTTTAATGGCGAAGTGTTGTTCAGCGCTCGATTCTAAAATATTTTCTAAATAATTGTCTTTATATCTTTCTAGCAGCCGAGGTAAGCAGTGTGAAATAATATTTTGATCCTCAGTACCACTCTGTAGTGAGTTAAGTTTTTTTAAATAAAAGTCAACCAAACTCACATCAATCCAGACTGAATCAGGATTCAAGCCGACATATCCGTCTTTTACAATAATCGTCTTAGAATGCCCAAGAATTTTTCTTAATCGGTGTATATTGATATGCAGCGAGCGGATTCCTTCATCCGCATCGGCGTCAGGCCAGATATTTTCAGCGATAATTGATTGGTGTACACGCCAAATACCCAGGGCTATTATTGTGCGTAACAATATAAGCGGTTTTCGTTGTGATTTTCCAAGCATCGTGATGGGTCTGTTGTCAACAAGAATTTCAAATCGGCCCAAGGTGTAGATTTTCACCCTCCAACTCCACTGCTCATATTCGATAAGATTAAAATGTGATTGCAGTCGTCTTTTCTTGATACAGTCAATAACGAAGTGAGTTTGAATATTATTTCTCAATGCAAAATCATATAGATCAACCATTTGACTGGGTAACCACCACGTCAAACTAACCGTTTTTTTGCTCTTTGCTATCGCCAAGGCTTTCTGAAGATTTGCAGTTGCTTGTGACAAATTGTTTGTTTTGATGGCGATATAGGATTTCATATTCAAGGTATAACTAATTATACCATGAGCATTCATTGGAGTTGCTATTTTTAGCAAGTAGTTGCAAATACGTTCACAACTACGAAAATTATGTTTTTCAATCATCAGTGGGATAATGCCACAATAGTGAAGAAGCTGTGCATATGACAATGAAAGTGATTTTGCAGTTTTAATACTTAAGCGCTGAAAGGCCCATGCTGTTTCAATATTGCCAGAGAAGAATTCAAGTTGCGCACAAATATCATAATAAAAGGATTCCACGAGTTGAGATTGCGGCAATGTACTCTGTTCGAGCATACTTTTGATGTCTCTAGCATTATCAAGTTCACCATCAATCAAATGAGCAAACGCTTTCTGGGCTAAGATTATTGATTTCCAATAAGTGATTCCAGACTTTTCGATATCCGCTAAGCCTTTCGATGCTTCTAGTTTTGTGACTTCAGTATCTCCCATCATCCAACTCGTTGTGGTTTTCATAACATACCAAAAACCTCTGCTTATTGGATTCGAAGATTCATCAAAACAAAGACTCTGGGTATTTGTTGCAAGGCTTTGACATTTCTCTAGTTCGCCTTGCCATAAATATTGGCAAAAGGCGTTCAAATTGATCATAACTTGTTGATCCTGTCTTCGTGCCATACTTAGCAGTTTTGCTAACTGATCAACTTTTCTTCTCCAGAAGTATAATTCTTTATCAAATGGATTAACATGAAGAATGGCAAGATGCATTGCAGTAGAAAGGCGCATTGAGAGCGCAGCTTGTTTAGGTTGATGTCCCTCACTTAGGAGTTCTCTTACAGTCTCGACCCAATGCTGAAGTTGTTCAAAATGCACAAATCCAAGTATGGTTGACTCTATGATGCCACAGATCGAGTAAAACATTCCTTCCGTATTATTTTGTTCCCGAAAGAGTTGAAAGGCATTGCTACATTTTCTCGCTGTCTGTTTTTGATCGCAAGAAATAAAACTCATCGCTTTCCAATATATCATCCACGGGTCTTGATATATCTCATCGTCAGCGATATTTCTCAGCCAACCTTGAGCAACTTCGGAGCAGCTTTGTGTAGAATTGCGTTCTGTGATTTTTTGAATACAGCCAGAAAGTGTCGACCACATTTTTGACTCCACTAACATAGGAATCGCATGCTCAAGACTATCGTGCTCTGTCAATACCTCCGCGGTCTGTTGCTTGATTTGATGAAGTTGTTTTTCATCGAAAAACTGTTCTGCTTTGTTAAGTAGAAAGGACTTGAAAAGTGGGTGTAACAAATATTCTGTAGTTTGAGTATTTTGCCTATATATAAAAAAGTTTTTTTTGTGAAAATCATCAAATATGTGGGCGATGCGCTGACGAGAAGCTAAGTGAAAATCCCGACCCAATATGATGTCTGGCAAAAATGCTGATTTCATTAATATGATTTGTTCAGCCTGGATAAGATTGTTAAAGACTTCATTAGCAAAATAATGAAATAGAAAGTCGGGTGCTATGTTTTCAGCATTATGTTTGATTGGAAGTAAAAAATCGGCATGTTGCAGCAAAAGAATTATTCCTGAAACCCAGCCTTTTGTCTGTGAGAAACTGTTTTCGGGAAAGTATTGTGTTTGTTTGGGATGCAATAACCTGCAAAGTTGTCTCGCTTCGGCGAGTGTCCATTGCAAATTAGTTTCATCAAATTTGGCGAGTTTTTGAGTTAATACTAGTTTTGAAAAATGTGGACTTGGTTTATGGCGGCTCAAAATTATTGGCTTCAAGAATGAACCATCAAAATCATGAAAAACATTTACTAGATTTGAAAGTGCCTCATCACAAGATAAATGGTGAAAATCATCTAATACCACATAAAGAGGTTCTTGTTGATTGCTCTCGATTTCTTGAAATAGTTTCAGCAAAAGAAGATTAACATCCACCGGGTATTGCTGGCCGATTAAGTCAATGCTCCTTACTGAATTCGGCGCAATATCTTGCAAGCTCTTCGCTAGTGAAAGTAATAAACGCGAAAAATCAATATCAATTTCACTAAAGGTAAACCAGTAATGATTGATCTTGCGCTTAAAAAGGTATGACTTGAACAAAGTGGTTTTGCCACTTCCAGCAATACCATCGATCCATAAAATGTTATGCGAAAGTAATTCATCAAGTATTTTAAATACATGATTTCTGAAAACAGTTTTCTCTGGTAATTTGTTTATTTGCGTATTGTTGTGTTTGTTCATGTTGTTATCTTTTTAATTAGACTAAGAGATCAAAATTGTTGGGATCCAAAAACAACGTAATGCAATTGTTAGAACGATAGCACTATTCAACATTAATTCAATACTCCATTTTTACTATAAAACCGATTCAAATTATTTAAATACAATGTTTTATTGCAAATTTATTGACGTTATATTTATTCTTGAAAGAATTGTGAAAACATAGCATTTATTTGATAGTCAATTTGTACTATACAAAAAGTTAAGTTGTGTATAGAAATTGGTGACTTTTCATCTGAATCGATACATTTGTATCTAGGAATGATTCGTAACTAAAGTATTTGTTTTTGACAAACACGCAAAAGAAATTGAATATAAATAGGAGGAACAAATCGATGTGTTCTGAGAAGAGTTGTGCGATACATAGATGATGATTTGCTGTTTGTTTGAGCAGATGAGTCCAGTAAAAGCTCATTTGAATAAAGGAAAAAGATGCCCACATAACAACTCGACCACGCCAGACGTTTGCGCAGGTCTTGAAGTTGGAATCATATCACTGGTGCCTAGCCCAAGTTATTTTATACAAGAAGCGGCGAAGCGCATGCATATCGGATGTTCGACGACAGAAACATAGGTGTGTCAATTGCAATGAGAACATAAAAATGTTACCGATGAGCCTAAAGTCTTAACACAGGAATCGCGAAAAATTGAAGTGTTCGAACACTCAATT
Source organism: Gammaproteobacteria bacterium (assembly GCA_029883265.1). Lineage (GTDB taxonomy): Bacteria > Pseudomonadota > Gammaproteobacteria > S012-40 > S012-40 > JAOUJM01. The sequence continues at coordinate 3,384 of JAOUJM010000102.1, read as the reverse complement.
CGACACTTTGAACTCGATAATGAAATACTAAAAAGGGTTTCAGAGAGCTTTCTCCCCAAAGCTAACACTATTACAATGTCCTCGTTAATATTTGAGCAGGTAAGAGCAGTCTGTTCCGTAATCCAATCGATAAAAAAGGCAAAATATTAGTAGCTTACCGCTATTTGTGCGCCTGAGGCAATAAACGTATAATACAAATATAACAAAAGCTAAAGATAAGGATTTTCTTTTCTTTCATACTTTAGTATTCAATTTCTTTAACGAGCAGGGATTTCGTGATGGATGATGCGATAAGGGGTAAGCATGATTTTGCGGTCCGTAATCCTGGGTGTTTTCCTTGGTTTTTTAGTATTGGCTCTGAATAGTTGTGGTAGCGCTGTTGAATCAAGCAAACAAGATAATAAGCCCGCCAAGCAGGAAACCCAAATTTTCAATGCCGAGGGTGTTTATCATGTCCAACAAGACGCGTTGTTTGCGGATTGTCTTGTCGATACCGATTATTCCTATCCGAATTTTATAAAATCCCAAGAAAAAAGTTTCACTATTAATCAAAAGCAAAATTTAATTACCGTGATTGATGATCAATTTGTTTTTTCTGGTGAGGTAACCGCAAACGATATGCGTTGGAGTGGCCAGGTTACGAGTGATCTTGCGGGTTGGCTTTCCATAACCGTTGAGCAAACGGAATTCCAGACGAATAGTTTTACGGCCACTATGCATTGGCAAGCGCGTCGTAGCATTGATGGTGATGTGCAATGTTATGGCGAGACACGCCTTAGCGGCAACCGCATTGATAATGTTATCCCGGCAACGCCGAGCAATGTAAGCGCTACAGCCTTGTCAAGTCGGTCTATACAAATTTTATGGCAAGATCAGTCAGAGAATGAAACCGGATTCATATTAGAAAAAGCGAATCCAGTGAATGGAAATTTTAGTATAGAACGTCGTTTGCCAGCCAATTCGAGTTCTACGATTCAAATGTTCTTGCAAGAAGAAACCGACTACCAATTCCGCTTGCGCAGTTTTAATAATATCGGTATGTCAGAACCTAGCGAAACCGTATCCGCGACCACGCCTGCGGTTGCCATGCAGGCGCCTGTCGCACCTAGCGGATTAACCGCCATACAAACTGAGCGCGGTATTGAGCTAACATGGATTGATAATTCGGACAATGAAGTCGATTTTTATATTGCACGTAGTGCGCAAGAAGACAATGACGATGCTTATATTGGGTTAGCAAAAACGCTTGGCACCAATACGACTAAATTTATTGATCGCAAACGCCTGCATGCAAATACGGATTATTTTTATCGGCTGCAAGCGTTTAATCAAGCCGGTCGCTCAGCTTATGCATCAGTAACAATCACGACTCAAGCAGAAACGGATAGTCGTCCTCAAAAGGTGAGCGCCTTGCGGGCACAAGCCTTGTCGGAAAATTCGGTTAGTTTGCGTTGGCAGGATAATGCAGATAATGAAGACGGTTTTTTAGTTTTGCGCAGTGTAAGTTCGCCGACCACGGGTTATCAATTAATTGCTAACTTGGGCCAAAACACGAGAGGTTTTGTTGATAGTGATTTAGAGCCATTAAAAACGTATTTTTATATGGTGGTCGCGAATAATGCCATGGGTGATGCTGATACAATTGATGCGGTCTCTGTGACGACCTTGCAAGTGCCTAATGTTTTACCGTCTGCTGTTTTTGATTTTAAGGTGAAAAGTTTGAGTTCGTCACATGCTATTCTCACCTGGTCAAATGCGTCGGACAATAACGCATCTGCTTTTGTTATTGAACGCAGCTTGAATGAAAATGATGATTTTGAAACTATCGCACAACCTCTGTCAGGTGCTTTGACTTATACCGACACAGGAATGATTGCGGGTACCACGTATTATTATCGCATGAAAGCCATCAATAGCTTTGGTGAATCGGACTATTCGGTCACACTCATTGCAAGCGCTTTTGATAATCCACCGAACCCACCCAGTGTGTTACGCAGTCCATCAGCAACAACGAGCAGCATCAGCCTTTCCTGGAATGATAATTCTGACAATGAAGATGGTTTCCAAATCGAGCGTAGTGACGACCCTGATGCAGCGCAGTTTCAATTAATTGCCACAGTTGATGCCAATATCACGATTTTTGAAGATAACAATTTAGGACTGGGGTTTGCGCCGTTTAGTTTGCATCATTATCGGATTCGTGCAGTGAACGAGGCAGGAAATTCTGTATATTCTTCACCACTAAGTGCCTACACACTTAAGCAAGTGCCGCTTGCACCACAGAATTTCAGTGTTGATACAACACAAACAACACTCGCTAGTGTGTTGCTGAGTTGGGACTATACAGACACAGATAATAGTCGTATTGCAGAGCAATTTGAGATTCAATATGCGATAAATGACTTTGCTAATAATATTAGCAGTGTGAGCATTCTCGATGCCGCAACGCGCTCATTCACGATTGATGATTTGCAAGCGGGAACCACTTATGTGTTTCGCATGTTTTCACGAAATTCTGGTGGAGTCTCTGATTATACAAGCACTCAAAGTGAAACCACTTTGTCACCATTGAATGCTCCCAGTCAGTTGGTAGCACAAACCTCTGACGGCATACAACAGTCCATAGACCTTAGCTGGCTTGATAATTCGAATAATGAAAACGGTTTTAATATTTATCGTTCTTCATCAGCGGCAGGCCCGTTTGATAACCTGATCGCCAGTGTACCGGCGAATACACAGTTTTTTGAAGACAGCGAAGGTCTTGCGGTCAATGCACGATATTATTATCGGATCAGTGCTTATAATGCATTCGGTGAAACTGGCTTATCTAATCAAGCAACCGCAGTGACTTTGGTTGGTGCTCCGTCAACACCGGGTAATCTTGCGATTGCAGCAGGAAGTGTTACGGCATCATCAATGCGATTAACTTGGACTTACGATGATCCAGCGGATCATATTGCCGAAGAATTTTATTTTCAGCGCACAGTTAGTGGTTCGAATCTTATCGTGGGAATAAGAATACCTAGAAACGAAGCACTTGTTGATGGTAGCTTCAACGCTTATGAATATACAGATTCGAATCTGGGCGCGAATCTTACCTATGCTTATCGTATGTATGCACAAAACAATGGCGGCTCGTCTGACTGGAGCACGACCGTAAGTGCCAAGACTTTGAAACTACCACCACCCGTGCCTGTCAATGTACGCGCTGAATCCGTCAACGTCGCAACGCTAAACGTATTCTGGGATCAATATGCAGGGGCAAGCGATACAAGTCCGGATGGTTTTAAAGTCCAGCGTTCTGTAAAACCCGCCAATACACCGGATGCGGTTGATAATTTTTCTGATCTAGCAACAGTAAACGGGGTCAATGCGACAGTCACT
>JAOUJM010000101.1 GCA_029883265.1 Gammaproteobacteria bacterium | reverse complement strand
TATATGCTTGTTCTATTGCTTGCAGACCATTTCGTGCTTCAGTAACCACAATACCTTTTTGTGACAATAGTGTTTTAACCAACAATAGATTAAATTCATTATCGTCCGCCACCAGCACATTAATATTGGCATAGGCTGTTTTTGACAGACTTTGTCCAATATTACAACTGTCATCTGAAGACAACGCATCTAAAGGCATACCAAATAACATTTCGACAGCGCGTTTTACATTATCCAAGCGAAAGGGTTTAGAAATCACTGCTACACGATTAGTAACAATTTTTTCCTCTAACAAACTGCATTGCTCAGAATTACAAAAAATGATAATCGGTCCGCCATAGATCTCCTGCACCAAACTCAAACGTTGCAAATATCCGGCACTGCTAATTTCTTTTTGTCCGATCGATATTGTCAGCAATGCAATGGGTTCGCCATGATGCTGGTGTTCCTTCAACACATTCCACGCATGCTCAAACTCAGCCTCAGCGATTACATTCATATGAAAACTTTTAAAGCTATTTACCAATGATTGACGCACCAGATGATGCGGTTCACAAACCAAAACCGTTAAATCCTCAAAAGGCAAAGATGTGGGCAAATGCGCGATCTTGGCCATATTTTTTTCAAATGTCCCTGTGAACCAAAACGTTGAACCTTCGCCGGGTTGACTGGTTACATTTATCTCCCCACCCATCAGCGCGACCAAACGTTTAACAATACTCAAACCTAAACCCGTGCCACCAAAACGTCGGGTTATTGAGGAATCTGCCTGAGAGAAAGCTTTGAATAATCGACTAATATCTTCCTTGTTCAAGCCTATACCACTGTCATGAACCTCAAAGCGTAATGTAATATTCGAACCTTGGTGGGTTAACACATGCACACTCACCACCACGGCACCTTGCTGCGTAAACTTAATCGCATTACTCACCAGATTCGAAACTGCTTGCGCCAAACGCGTGGGGTCTCCAAACAAGTGGGTTGGAACATTTGGGTCGATCAAAAGCGCCAGTTCTAAATCTTTATTACTAATCTCCAGGCGAAACATGGACATGACATCTTCCAAACAATGACGCAGTTCAAATGCGATATGTTCCAAGTGTATTTTGCCCAATTCCAAACGAGAGAAATTTAAAATATCATTAATGATGGTATGCAACTGTGCTGCGGCTTGTTGTATGGTGCGACTATATTCTTTTTGTTCAGCGGTTGTTGCGGACCGTTCCAATAATCGTGAAAACCCGATTAAGGCATTTACCGGCGTACCAATTTCATGGCTCATTTTCGCCAAAAAGTCCGTCTTTGCCCGGCTTGCATCTAACGCTTGCCCACGGGCCACTTCCAATTCTGTATTTTTTTTCTCTAACTCTGAAACTGTCTGAGTTAAACTTCGCGTGGCGTATTGGATTTTTTCATTTAATTGCTTATGCGAGTCATTCAGCGACCCTGCCATGGCGTTAAACCCTGTTTCCAACATGCCCAATTCGCCTACAGAATCTTCTTTCACTCGCGCATTCAGGTTTCCTTCACGTATATTTTGCACCATGTGATTCAAACGACGAACCGGTGAAACCACACTACGTCCGATTTGCAATGCAATCAGAATACTCATAAACAAGCCACTAACAACAATAAGAAAACTTGTGATTAAAATTTCGGTTTGACGCTCATGAGTGGTTTTTTTCGACAGAATTACACTGACCCAACCTAATACATTTTGTTTATCGACCGACCCAAGCGGGTTTTCAAAATCCTGAACATTAATTCCTGTCTCCTCAACGGCTTCTGTAAAACCCATCAAATCGCTTTCGCGAATATCGTCTTCAACATCAAAGCCATCCACAACTGCAGTGACTAACAATTCACGTTCTGGGCCATAAATTAAAACGGCTTGAACATCTTTATCCTGCAAACTGGATTGCGCAAGATTATTCAGTTGCTGAAAATTTCCGACAAATAATCCAAACTCCGATGCTGAAGCTAAACTACGAGTTAAGATATTACCCCGCTCTTCCAGTGCTGCATTCGTATCATTAATTCGGCTAACAGTAACGTAGTAACCAACAATAAACATAACTAATGTTGCAGGAACAATCGCCAAAAATAAAATGCGTCCCTGAATGCCAGCTAGATTAAATCGGATACGTTTCATTGAACTCGGCTCTCAGCACGTTTTAATTCTTCCACGAGGTTTGCATTTTCAGTCACGTTAATGTTTAACGACTTAGCTACCCATTGGTTGACGCTAACTGAGAATTCTCGAGGATACATCATTCGTGGTATTACTTGATCTCCGGCTAATTTTTCAAATGACAAGATCAACTCTGCGGCTTGTTTGCCGATGGCTTCGGGTGCTGTATAAACTGCTGCTAAACCACCCGCATCAACATAAGCTTTAGAAAACCCAATTACCGGAATATTATTTTGATAAGCCATGTATAACAGCCATTTCGCGTTCTGGCGAGTTAGGGCGACCGAGTCGGGCAAAGCTAAAACGATATCACTGCGATCCAATAAATCTTTAATCTTTATTGCTGGATTTTCACCTTTTCTGGCAATCACATCATAAAGTACAAAGCCCTGTTTCCTGCCCGCAATTGCAATGTTTTGTTTTTGCCCATCTTGGCTAAGCATAACCCCCAAGCGTTGCGCATCCGGCAGTAATATTCGTGCTAAATCGATAAGACGCGAGACGGGTTGATCGATGAGAATTGTCACATCCGGTTTATTGTAAGTATTTTGGAAAAGTGAATCGTAGGCATCTTTGGGTATAAGCACTGAAAAATTTGGTACGTCTATAATTTGCCCAAGCTGATTAACACGATTGGTCGCATTCACTCCAACCGATACGATAGCACACAAGTCACTAAGGCTTTTTATCTGGGCATCAATATCTTCGTAGGCAAAAATACTGTGGATTTGAAAATCTTTTGCTTGTTGCAGATTGAGCGTTTGCGAAAGACTATTTTTTACACTGTGATAGGCAGGCGCATCGTGGCTTAGCACGACTAATACTTGTTCAGAGGCAGCATTAACCTTTATAGAGATTAAAATCCCTAAAAGGAAAATTGTACACACACGTGCTAAAACCAGAAAAGTCTGATAGTTCATTTTATAAATTTTATAGTACTAACACTTCCGAACTAGTACGAAAGTGCTAACTCAAGATAAACGTTTGTCTTGAACTCATTATGCGCTTGAAATTCAAAATATTCATCAAATAAATTTTGAAATGTTAGTGCAAGATCGCCTTTCATTAAGCGATGACGGAAAGATTTAGCAAAACGTAGATCATAACGGTTATAAGCTGGAATATCTTCACCGATTCCCAACCATTTCATATCGGTCATGCGATAAAAACCAAGACTGGATTGAAGCTTATGCGGTTTCCCAATAATTGCCAGTATACCGACGGTATGCTCAGGAACGGTTGTAGATAAATCGCGCAGTCCTTGGTGACTATCGCCGACTTGCAAATTCACATAACGCTCCCATTCTCCTTCTGTTTGTGCATACGCATAAGCAGCGCTCATACGAAAATGGCGATGTAACTGAACTCTAAAATCGGCTTCGAAACCCTGAGTATCCTGCCAAGCCCCGTTACGCCACACAAAAGGATCATAAGCAATACCGTACACACTATCGACTGCATGATTGATGTTTGGATTTTTATAATGCAACCAAGTGGCATCAATAATTCGATTACGAAGTTTTTCTTGATAAAATTTTAAATCCAACGATGCTTGCAACGAGGGAATTAACCACAAATAACCCAATTCAAAGGAATTAAGTGTCTCGGGTTTCATATTGGGATCATGGGTTATTAACTTATCGAGTGACTGTCCATTTTCGTGATAAAAAGCAAATTCAATTTCACTTTCTAATAACGATGGACTGCGCATAGCACGATTCACAATCGCACGTATAGTGTGATTACTGTTGACCCGATAATTAAGCGCTAAACGCGGCGAGTAATACAAACCAACAACTTGATTAAACTCTAGCATAATACCGCCATTGACAATTAAATCAGAAAAACTTTTCTCATAATTGGCAAATACACGGGCACTGGAATCATAAAGGGTTTCGTCGGTACTTAGCAATAAACGACTGTTAATCGAATCGATACGCATACCGCTACCCCAAACAAGTTTTGAGCTTAAGCTTTGTTGAATTTGCTGGTACTCCAAATCGTAACGTTGCGCCAATCCGTTAGTTTTACCCATGGTTATGATGCCATCAGATAAACCGTTATAGCGGTCACTGATTAACGAATCCAATATACTACTATCAACAGGATCATTGACATCCAAGCCAGAAAAATCACTGATAAGATTCTTCAAACTGTCCTCGAACATATCCATCATTTTGTAATAATTATGATAAAAGCGCACACTACGCTCGGCTCCAGGGGCCGTATTATTTCGCCACAATAATGATGAAGCTAATGAGGTAACATCACGATCACCTTTTTGATCGAATGCAGTGTCGTTACCATTGCGTCCGGTTTCTGCATAACTGCTATAAAATTGATAGTCAAATGTGGAGCCGGGTTTTGCATCATACAGCCAGCGTATATTGGCATTGCTTACATAACGGTAATCATTTTCACCATCAAAACCCGGATCTTCGGCGTAACTCATTACAACACGATAGTCACCACTTAGCAGCCGATCGGCATAACGAGCATACCACTTACGACTACTGAGTCCCGGTAGAGGATTATTCTGGTTTTTTATATTACTGACCGATGAACGCGCATCGCGAGACCCAGTACTATTACGAATATGCACGCCTCTATCTTCAAAGGGCAAACGTGTAATTATGTTGACCACACCACGAAAGGCATTTGCTCCATAAGTGGGCGCATTGGTTCCGCGGACCACTTCAATACGTTGAATATCTTGAATATCAACCCCTAAGGTAGCCCAATCAACAGCAGATAATAAAGGCAAATAAGCCGCTCGCCCGTCAATTAAAACCTGAAGGCCACGAGACCATTCTTCAATGGAGCCATGATAACTTGCGGTGTAAATTGTTCCAGTGGCATGGGCAACTTGAAAGCCTGGAACCAAGCGCAACACATCAACCAACTCTGAAGCACCAGACGCCAACAACATTTCACGATCGATCACCGACATGCTCGCAGGTGCTTCACTGACCGGTTGATAGATTCGGGTTGCGCTCAGCGCATTAGGAATAGGAGAAAGAAAATCCGCTTCGGTCAAATAAGCGAAACAGGGAGTGTTACTCACAAATAGAAAAAAGGCTACGCACAAGCCTTGCCGCGTTTGATTTTTCATTGTTTAAAACTTTGATTACCTATTATAAAATCACGCTTCAATATCGGCGACTATATCTCCAACAGTTAAGCCATGCTGTTTAGCAACAATAACCGCTTGAGTGCGATTACTGACATTGAGCTCTCGAAAAATCGCAGTCACATGAATTTTTACTGTGTATTCAGAAAGGTTTAAGGTGCGAGCAATGTCTTTATTTGTTTTTCCATTAGCCAATAATTCCAACACCTGTTTCTGTCGTTTGGTCAGTTTCGGTGCATCGGCATCATTGATTTGGTTCAAACTCGTGTTTTCACTAAGGTCATAACCTTCGGGAATATAAACCCCGCCATCTAAAATATGCCGCATAATACGCAACATTTCCTCAGATGGTAAAGTTTTGGGAATGTAGGATGAAGCCCCACACTCAATCGCTTTTTTAATATTAGCGGTTGCTTGTGATCCTGAAAGTATAATCACAGGTGTTTCTTGATGAATTTGACAGATTTCCGTTAGCAGCCTAAACCCATCACTCCCTGGCATAAACAAGTCCAGTAATATCATGTCGATATTTGTGTCTTGCTGAAGTACTTGACGGACTCTGTCGGCATCTTCAGCTTCCGTCACCCGAATACTCGGATCTAATCCCTGTAATGAAAGCTTGACACCCTCTCTCATTAGCGCGTGGTCATCGGCAACTAGAATATTCAATTCTGTTCCCCCTGTTGTTGAGGTTTATTATGTGAAACGCCAATAATGATTTTATAATACTTTTGGGTTAGATGTGAAACGATTGTTTACAATGAAACCGATTTTTATTTATTCAATTTTATTTTAGCAGGAAATTGAGTAGAGATATGGGAGCAATGTTATTTTCATAGCAATTTAGTCAATCATTAATGCCGCCAATTAAGTACGGCTTCTACAACATTTCCATTCTCTAAGTAACGTACATCTGAGCAAAGTTTTCTTACCAAGGAAATTCCCCGACCGGATGTGGTTTTATTTTCTTCCATATTCACCTGTATTTCATTTGTGTCAAATCCAGTGCCTGAATCTGTAAAACGTATTAGCAAGTGACCACCTTCAGTTCCCGGCCTATGCTCCAAAGCAATCGTAATGCAGCCTTGATTAAGCGCACTCAAACGCATGGCTCGTTGCTGATAGTATTCACTAAAACCTTCGGCTTGATTTTTTATCTCAGAACTAAGACCTAAGACCCCATGATCCAATGCATTATTATACAACTCAGAAAGCACGGTGAAGATATCCTCACGATGCGCATGAAAACCTTGTAGGTCCGATAAGATCTGCATTAATATTGGCAAAGGGTCAACCGATTTTATGACATCATGCTCCAGATCAAAATGCATGCGCCAAGTTGTCGGATCACGGTAACGCATTTGGTCTTCATGTTCCAGTAAGGCTAACATAGCCTTGGTATCACAGTCGAATTCTACCAAAGTAATATCATCGGCTTGTTTTTCACCCTCGGAAAACCTATCCAACTCCTCAACCAAAATATCGGTAATGCCATTGCGGGTACAAATCAAATTCTCCAAACGAGATTGACCATACATCTCACCCTGTCTATTTTCCGATTCCGTAACACCATCAGAATAAATATATATTTTCTGCCCTGCTTCTATGCTGATGTGACTTGTTTGGGTACTGATTTGTGTCGGTGTTAACACCCCCAAAGGAACATGTTGCGAAGGTATATGCTGCATGATTTTCTTTTGTTTGGAATCATAAACTAAAACATCGGGCATTCCACCCGCCCAAATCGACATGGAACGACATTGAGAATCCACATTCATTAATGCCGCAGCGAGAAACCGTCCAACCGGTAATAGTTGCCGCAGTTTTCGATTAATTTCGGGAACGATATCATCAATAGCAAAACCCTTGGCAGTCATTTTATAAAACACATCCGCGACAGGCATGGCACCAATCGCAGCCGCTAAACCGTGTCCGGTAAAATCACCAACCAACACATTCACTCCGCCGCTCGGGTTTCGTGCAGCTAAAACAATGTCCCCGTTAAATGCTTCTGCGGATCGACGCACTGTACGCACCATGGGTAGGTGTTGGTCTGCCTTAGACATAACATTGGCGAATATTTTCTCCGCCACTTCATGCTCACGCATCGTGTGCTCCTGATGCGCAGCAAGCTCTGTGTTTTGTTCATTGACCGTGACATATAAATCGCGAATGCGCTGAAGTGCTGCAATTTTTGCGTTAAGAATAGTACGATTATAGGGTTTTTTAAGGAAATCATCGCCACCGTTTTCAATACAGCTAACCAAAGCTTCATCACCACTCATTGCTGTAAGAAACATAACCGGTACAAAACGATCACCACACGCTTGCTTGATCAATCGTGTGGCGTCATAACCATCCATAACAGGCATCATGATATCCATTAATACCATGTCCGGCTGGGTCTCGTTGAATTTATCAACTGCTTCCTGACCATTTTCTGCTGTGATAATGTCATGCGCTTCTCGCTCAAGCAAACCCTTGAGCACCATGCGATTAGTCGCATCATCATCGACAACTAGAATCTTCATTCCGATAAGAACCGGTTAGCTGCTTATCTAATGTTAAACAATTTCTGAAAATTTGCGATAGTTAGGATTTTTTTAATCTCAGGTTTGCATCCTGCAATTGAAATGTCCGCTTTATCTCCACCCGCGTGTTCTCTCAAAAGCAACAACATCCCTAGCGCAGAACTATCCATATATTCAGTACCAGCCATGTCCAACACAAATTTGGCGCTACCAGACGCATCTCGATATGCATCACGAAAAGCGGTATGATCATTAAAATCAAAACGACCATTGATTGAAATTGTTACGGTATTCCCATTGTCACCAACACTGCTTGTAATTGCCATAACGCAACTCCTCAATATTTCACTTTACACCTTTAAAACTAGCGAATTCGTGACACTAGTTGTTTTAATTACTAGAGGAGTATCGTCATCAGTGCGGTGCAACTTGATATACAAGCTAAAAAAGCTCTGCATCCCCTTTATCCATTGTGGTTTGCTGAATAGAGACAAAATGATTTCCGCTACGTGTCTCCCTAAGTCGATTGATTTCCTGATTAATAATCTCAACCGAAGCAACAATGTCCGTATCTTCTCGATCGAGTGTCCCTATTACACTTCTCAGCGTATCTAGACGACCACTAACATATTCAACTAATTGCTTCACAATATCTTCAAACTGCAAGGCTCTTACCGCATTGTGTACATTGTGGGTAATATCTGAAGTGAGGGAAGATACTTGTTCAATCGCATCCCGAGTGCGCTTATCCATCTCAACCATATCTTCCAACATAAGATCCGCACGCTCTCGGGAATGAATCGCATAAGACATGTCTTTAGAAGCTATTTTACTCGTGTGCTCTTGAACCGTATTTATATCATTCATAGCTTCCGTAACAACCTCCCGGATTTGTTCACTAAAACGATTCGATGCTTGGGAAAGGTTTCTAACTTCATCAGCAACAACGGCAAATCCACGTCCGGCTTCACCCGCGCGCGCAGCTTCTATTGCTGCGTTTAAAGCCAGTAAATTAGTTTGATCCGCAATGGATTGCACATCAGTTAATAGCGCCACTACATTATTTATTTTTTCACGAATTTCCGCTACTCCATGCACGATTCGTATACTATCCTTACTGCTATGCACGATTTCATCAACAAAATATTCCAACACTTTTGATGTTTCAACAGCAAAATCGGAAATATCATTAATATGGTTGTCTTCCTCCTGTTTACTAACCGAGGATTTTGCAATACGGTGCACAATTTCCGTTTGTGTATGAGACAAGGTCGACATTTTCTGAAAACTTGCCTGGAGTTCCACCACTGCTTCATGGGTTAAACTTTTTGACTTATCTAAATCACTGGACAAATTCTTAGTTTCTTCCGCCACTAATTCACTTACCGATGAAAATAGACTTTTATGACTAGCCGTCTTAACTGAAATTGAACTTGATACTGCATCAGTAGCAGACTTATTGAGATTCGTTTGTTTACGGGCAAAAACATACCACAAAAGGCTAACGACAAGCACAGCTGCGCTAGAATACCAATTAGGAATTGCAATAATGTACGGCAAGCTAACTAGACCTAGACTAAAGACAATTATTATTTTTAAAAACACCATTCTTCCTAAACAGTTTTTGCTAGGGTTTTATCGGCTATTAATACTGCAGTCTTGACTATGTCTTAGAAAAATATTCAGGTACTCCATAGAAATTCAGACTGCGCCTAAATAATTAACCCACCTATGTCACAGTTTCAATGTGAATTTACATAAGAAATATTTCAGTGAACGATACTAAACGGACGACTTAAGTTTAAGGTATCCAAAAGTGTGCATGGAATTAAAATGAAGGTATTCAATAGTTTTGTGAACCACTGCTCAGCAATATACGTTTACTTCATATATTCTGAGGGTCGACATACTGAGCAGGTATTGACTCAGTTAGGACTTAAACACTTGGTTAAAAGTAATATATTAATTATGTTGTGCATTTACAGTTTAACAAATTCTGCCATGGCAACCAGCCAAAACAGTAACAGGCTTGCGCTTTTTGATAGCGCTGAAGTCATGCTAAATACTGGCAATGCAAGCACCGCCTATGAAATGCTTTCATCGGAACTAGCAACACTTGCTGGCAATGAAGAGTTCGATTATCTATTAGGATGGTCAGCTCTAGAAAGTGGCCAACCCGGCATGGCAATTTTTTCTCTAGAACGCGTCGTTGCCACGAATCCAAAGCATGGTGGTGCATATCTAGAACTTGGTCGCGCTTATTTTAAAATAAAACAGTATAAACCTGCACAGTTAGCATTCAACTCAGCACTAGAATTACATCCGCCGAAACACATTGAAACACGCATACGCGACTATATAATTCAAATTGAAAATTTCAATAAAAAGCAAACTACTAACTTCCACTTTGATATTCAATTGAGTTCAGGTAATGATTCCAACGTTAATAGCGCAACCAACGATGAAGTGTTTGGAACTTGGATTATCAATGAGGCCAATACCAAACAAGCATCCGCTTTTAATTCTATTGATCTAAATGCAAAACATGCTACAAAATTAAGCAAAACGTTAACATCACAGACGGTAGTTAATCACAAACAAACTGAATATCGGGGATCTGCAACTGCTGCCAACCTAAAGTCTAATAGTTTTGTATCAGGCTTAAACTACAAGATCAACAATACCACCAACTTCATGCTAACTGGCTTAATAAATGATATAGCTATCGCTAACAATTTTTTCCGTACGACAACAGGCTTTAATCTAGCACTTGGCCACACCATTAGCGCAAAACAACAATTAGGGTTTAACACACAAGTTTTCACGAATTCATTCACTAAATCTGTTAGTGCGCAAAATACTAATTCCCTAGGCCTAACAATAAGTAGTAGTCAAATTCTGAAAATACAACAAGATAACTGGTTTACTCGAGTCTATATTGGCACAAACAAGGACTTACCAACAAATTCAAATGGTACTTATGGGAAAACCACATCATTGGTTGGTCTCCACAGCATCCTAGGTTTTAATCAAAAAGTCTCTTTCAAACAAAACCTAAATCTAGCCTACTCTGCATATACCAGTTCCTTTTTAAATGGCAACAACTTCGATTTCTCCAAGCGTTACGATCAACAAGTGTCTGTATCGTTTGGTGTGGATATAAAACCTACAAAGCAATGGATTGTGAACCCCTATATCAATGTCATAAACCGACGTTCAAATATTGAGTTATACCAATTTTCGCGCATGATAGTTGGCCTCAATGTTAGACGACAATTAATATAAAGGAGGGGATAGCCATGTTAATAACAGCAATCTCCGTTTCACGTTTCCAGATAAGTGCCCTACTACTGGCTCTAACATTGCTCCCCGGCATATGTTTTGCCAAAGCAGGGGAAGCAATTTTTGTATTAGGTCAGGCAGTAAAAGTCAGTCAAGAAGGTGCAGAAATCGCCTTACACAAGGGCGATATCGTCGATGCTGGCGATACAATTATCACCAGCGCGAATGGACAAGTTCAAGTTCGAATGGAAGATGGTGGACTCATTGCTGTCCGTCCAGGTTCTCAATTTAAAATTGATGAGTTTGTGTATGAAGGCAATAACGAAACCGACAAAAACTTTTTTAGTTTAGTTGAAGGTGGCTTTCGCTCCATTACAGGTGCTATTGGTCAAACCAACAAAAAGGCATATAAGGTCAAGACTCCAGTGGCAACTATTGGAATTCGTGGCACTGACTATAGCGCAACCTACTGTGAATCAAACTGTGGTGATCTAGCCGACGGTCTTTATGTAGGTGTAATGTCTGGTGGTGTTGCCGTGGAAAATGATGTAGGTGTAATGGACTTGGACCCTGGTCAATACGGCGTTATTGAAACAATCGACAGTGAACCCGTGTATTTGGATGAAGCACCAGGTGCGATTTTGTTTGCAAGTATAGCAAATACATCAGTCGCAGTAACAGAGACTGACGAAGTCACAACTACTGACAGTTCAACGACAGTTGCGTTAGGTGAAGAAAGTATCACAACCGCTGGCCATCTGTCTAAGTCCGTAATGGCATACTCCAATAGTCTAAACCAAACTAAGACAGCAGAGTCAATCACAACCAATGTTAACTCAATTACCCAGGGTAGCTATGATGCGCTCGGTGTAACATGGGGCCACTGGGAAGTCGACTCGTCTGAAGCGACCACGGTAGCTTTAAGTGATGGCAGCATGATCTCCGATACTATCGAGAGCGGATCATGGGTCTCTTCCGACCAAGCCGTCATTGAACTACCTAGTAGTGGTACTTTTTCCTATGGATTAGTGGGTGGAACAGCGGCAACTGATACGGAAATGGGAATTACTTCAGGCAATTTAACAGCTACTTTTGGTTCTGCACCAACAGTTGATGCGGACATTACTGTCGGTTATCTAAACGGCTCTGCAACTCAATGGGACGCGCATGCTACAAGCCTTGATATCAGCAAGGATGGACAATTCTCAGGTAGTTTTAATACTGTTAACGACAACAGTAGTCTAACCTACGACAATAATGGCACTATCGCAGGCGCTTTTGTTGGAGATAATGCTAACGGTGCAATCATCAGTTACAACTTGCACGGTACCGACATGTCAACAAATCCTGTTGATATTAATGGCGTTGGCGTCTTTGAGCAAACACCTTAATCATAAAAAATAATCTCTATCAAATTAGGCAAGGACGCCTAATTTATTTTTACGACGATGAATAATGAAAAGTACACGAACTGAATTTTGAGGTTAAGTATGTTATTTTCTGGGCCAATTTGTCACCAAATAACCAGGATACTATTAAGTGTCACGGTTTTTCTTCTGAGTTTAGCGAGCTATGCTGCGGACATGGGTCTTGGCGTTAGTCATCGCATTTTGCAGGCTCAAGATTATACTGATAGCAGCAGCTATCTCGACATTCAATTCACTTTACAAAATTCTGGACATCACCATCTAAGAAATATTGAACTACATATTGTTGATTCCAATTTCTCCAATGATAACGTATTGAAATTTGGCTTTATTGCCTCTGGCGGAATTCACGAACTTGCATGGAGTGGCAAACTAAGCCTACCAAGTGCATATATTAGCAACCAATCGCCTTTGTTTTTCCGTGTAAATGCCATAAACAGTAATGGCGATCATGTTTCATTCCCTGTGGTTAGTTATTATAAGGGAGCGAGACATGCACACTAATTCCTCTAAATATAATTTTTCAGCGGCCCTCATCCTGTCACTTACCTTAAGCAGTGTAGCGCTGGCAGAACATATTGTTTTTAAAACAGATCAGCTTCCAATCACTGTTATTGCAAGCCAAAATTCCTTGCTTTCACAGCAAGGTGATAAAGCCAGTTATGGCCCTTCCGTCAATGCCGATGGACGCTACATAGTATTTGAATCTAGCTCAACTAACTTGACTGATATTAAAAACACTACGAAGAACACACAACTTTTTTTAAAGGATCTACTAACTGGTAACGTCACCGGTGTTAGCATTAAAAACGGCATATGGGGCGATAGCCCGAGCCAACGTCCTCAAATTAGTACCGACGGAAAGTTTATAACTTTTGTAAGCTCTGCCAGCAACCTCATTGGCAACGACACAAACGGTCATGTGAATGATATTTTTCGTTTTGAAATATCCAGTGATTCAATTGAACTTGTTTCAAGTAATAGTCAAAACAGTCAATCCAGCAAATATGTTAACACACCTTTTATTAGCCAAAATGGTCAGTTCATTGTTTTCGAAGCCGTCGATAATGAACTTGTTTCAGAAGACACCAAAGGTATGTTGTCGATTGTATTAAAAGACATGGATTCACACAAAACAGAGCTAATCAGTGTTAATACAGCTGGTGAACCAGCAAACTCCGGCAGTATCAATGCATCAATTTCTGCCGATGGACGTTATGTAGTTTTCAATTCGTTTGCAGATAATTTAGCGAACGACACCAATAGTAGCGCTGATATATTTCTGCGCGACCGAATGACAAAAACCACCACACGATTAAGTGTCGACGAGAATGGTGATGAAACGATTGGTGCTGCGAAAGATGCCATGATTAGTGAAGATGGCCGGTTTGTTGTTTTTGCGGCACGCCAACGCAATATAATCACAGGAACTCTCAGCGGTGCTTATCAAGTTTATCTTGTGAATTTAGTTACGAACAAAATTCAGCTAATTTCAGCATCTGTAAATAGTGTACCGGGGGATCGTGATTCAACTAATCCCAAAATCAGTGCAAATGGTCGCTTTGTGAGTTATGTCTCATCAGCCACAACGATTACAAATAATAATCCTAATGCAATGCTTCAACTTTTCGTTTACGATCGCATTCTAAATGAAAACGTAATTTATAGCGTTTCTGACACTGGAAAAGTTTCGGACAGTAGCATTGATGTAAAAACTGCACTAAGTAGTGACGGTCAAAGCCTTGTTTTTTCGAGCTACTCATCCACATTAGTAGCAAGCGACACGAATCTTGTGAGCGATGTCTTTATTCATGTTAGAAAACCAGCAACTAACTTACCTCCAGTTGCTATTGCGGGGCAAAATCAAACAGTCGTATGTCAAGCTAACAATGTGCAGATTATTTTAGACGCCAGTCTATCCTATGATCCCGATGAAGATGGCCTTGAATTTGAATGGTCCTCTAATAGTTTCGGAATCATGCCAGGAAAGCAAGCAATTGTTTCTCTGAGCTACGGTACACATCAAGTAAATTTAACTGTTAAAGATTCTCGTGGCGGACTAGCCACCGATGGTATTACAATATTTGTTGATGATATTGAGGCGCCAGAGATTGTAACAGATCCATTGCTCGTACTTGAAGCAGATAGTAAGGTAGGTGTGTCACATAATATTTCAATCATCGCAACTGACAATTGCAGTTCGCCAGTTCAAGTTTCATTCAGCCCAAGTATGAGCATTTTCCCGTTAGGTAGCACGTCACTGACTGTCAATGCAAAAGATGGTGCCGGCAATATTGCGACCCAGGATGTATTAATTCAAGTCCAGGATACAACTGCACCGACACTTCTGATCCCTGGTGACATAACCGCAGAAGCGGAAGCAATTCAAACCTTTGTTGACATAGGAAGCGCATCAGCAAGCGACATTTTTGAAGTGCTCATTTCCAATAATGCACCCGGTTTATTCCCATTAGGTAAAACCACCGTCACTTGGGTAGCCAAAGACAGTAACAATAACTCGACACTGGCTGAACAAATTGTTTTAGTGCAAGACACGATTGCGCCAACTATTTTTGCTGGTGAAGATGTTATTCTTGAAGCCACACACATTGAAGGAGCACCCTACTCTTTCAAATATGAGGCTAGTGATAGCTGTAATTGTGCTCCATTAACAATTACTGCAGCACCAACTTTTAGTTTCTACCCATTAGGTGATACGGTGGTTACAATCAGCGCGATTGACCAAAGTGGCAATACAAATAGCGATGACTTGAACATAAAAGTGCAAGACACCACTCCACCAAGTTTGATTATCCCAACAAACATCGAAGTTGAAGCAACTGGCTTATTTACACAAATCACACTTGGCAAAGTCAAGTTTGATGATATTTTTCCAGTGACGTTGGAACAACAACCCTTGATAAATGAATTTCCGTTAGGTTCAACTGATATTAGCTGGATCGCCCGCGACGCCAATGGCAATCAAAACTCCAAAGTACAGACCGTTACTG
>JAOUJM010000100.1 GCA_029883265.1 Gammaproteobacteria bacterium | reverse complement strand
TTTGAGTTCTTTTAGTTTACCTAAGTCTGTATTTTCGTACTTATAGACAAAATAAGGCATAAATCACCATCATTAGCTTAGAAAATTATTCAGGTATTTTAACAAACAAGCATATATTAGCAAAAAATAATATTTAGCTGTTATAGTTACTATTGAATGGCAAAATATGATGCTTTTTAAAAATCAATTACCGAAGAGACATGGGCCTTGTTTGGCGAATATGTCACAATAGAAACAAATTCTAGGGAGTTTTCTAAATGGCTGATTTTCCAGACAATAAAGAATTACAGATCTTGCGTATGGTGAAGCGAGTACTTACTGACGTGGCCAAGGACACTCATGTTACTCCTGGGCTAAAGCATCCGCTAACTGAAGATACCATACTAGGAATACGTGATTGTTTGGCATTAATTAGTAAACGCGAGGCAGAAATTTCTGAAAAAATGGGTAAACCCATGAGTATGCGTCCGCGTTTTGTCGACGAACCCAAGACTAGTCATTCGGTGAAAGTGGAGAGTATTTTTAAAAATAAGAGAAACGATGAAGATGCCTAAATGTAGCTAGAATCTCGGTAACTGCTGATCAAATTGCTTCTTTGGCGAAAAACCTTCAAAAAACCAAAAATCAAGCATTTATCATCCATAAATAACACAATCTAACGCGCATATTGCCACGTTTTTGGGTATAATGCGCCGCTCGTGATTTGCCCTGAAAAAGAGCGATCAAGGCCATGACAGGGGTATTTATGAATTCCTGGGTCGGTATGAATTTTGGTTAGTGTCGTCGAGTGTGTTTTTTGCCGGACACCATGCCCGTATCTTGTTGAAGATACTAAAGTTTTTAATTTTAACATAGAGTAGCAATCATGACTGATTTATCAAAATATAGAAATATTGGGATTTTTGCCCACGTGGATGCCGGTAAAACCACGACCACAGAACGTATTCTGAAACTCACCGGAAAAATTCATAAGTTGGGTGAAGTGCATGATGGCGCTGCGACCACTGACTTTATGGAGCAAGAACAAGAGCGTGGTATCACTATCCAATCAGCAGCGACAACTTGTTTTTGGAAAGATCACCGTTTTAATATTATCGATACGCCTGGGCACGTTGACTTCACTATCGAAGTTTATCGTTCTTTGAAAGTACTCGATGGTGGTGTTGGAGTTTTTTGTGGGTCTGGTGGTGTAGAGCCGCAATCAGAAACTAACTGGCGCTATGCTAATGATTCAGAAGTTGCACGTATTATATACGTGAACAAACTTGATCGCATGGGCGCGGATTTTTATCGTGTTGTCGATCAGGTTAGAAACGTATTAGGCGCTAATCCTTTAGTCATGACTTTACCAATTGGTATTGAAGACGATTTTAAAGGTGTGGTCGACTTGATGACTATGAAAGCTTGGATCTGGGATGATTCTGGCAATCCAGAGAATTATGAAATCGTAGACATTCCTGCAGATCTTCAAGAAAAAGCAGAAGAGTTTCGTGCGGCAATGGTTGAAACAGCAGTTGAGCAAGACGACGATTTAATGGAAAAATATTTGGAAGGTGAAGAGCCTTCTGAGGATGATCTTAAGCGTTGTATTCGCAAAGGCACTATTGCTTTGGATTTCTTCCCAACATTTTGTGGATCATCATTCAAAAACAAAGGCGTGCAATTAGTGTTAGATGGCGTGGTTGATTATTTACCTAGCCCAACTGAAGTTGAACCACAGCCTGAAGTTGATTTAGAAGGTAATGATACCGGCAATGTAGCAATCGTTGATCCTGAAGGTCCTTTGCGCGCCTTGGCGTTTAAGATCATGGATGACCGTTTTGGTGCATTAACTTTTATTCGAATTTATTCAGGACGTTTAGAAAAAGGCACGACAATACTCAACACTTTTACTGGTAAAACTGAACGTATAGGCCGAATTGTTGAAATGCATGCAGATTCACGTGAAGAATTAACCAGTGCGCAAGCAGGTGATATTGTTGCGGTTGTTGGCATGAAGAATGTGCAAACCGGGCATACCTTATGTGACCCGAAAAATCCTGCCACCTTAGAGCCGATGGTGTTCCCAGATCCAGTTATTTCAATCGCGATTGCGCCGAAAGATAAAGGTGCAGCTGAGAAACTAGGTATTGCGCTTGGTAAGATGATTCAGGAAGATCCATCCTTTCGTGTAGAAACGGATGAAGACAGTGGCGAAACAATTATCAAAGGCATGGGCGAGCTTCACTTGGATATTAAAGTTGATATCTTGAAGCGTACTCATGGCGTAGAAGTCATTGTTGGTAAACCACAAGTGGCTTATCGTGAAACCATTACTCAACGCATTGAAGATTCTTATACGCATAAGAAACAAACCGGTGGTTCGGGTCAATTCGCAAAAATTGACTACGTGGTTGAGCCTGGTGAGCCGAACAGTGGTTATCAATTCGAATCAAAAGTAACGGGTGGTAACGTACCTCGTGAATTCTGGCCGGCGGTAGAAAAGGGCTTTAAAGATAGTATGGACCGAGGTGTATTGGCGGGATACCCGTGTTTGGATTTCAAAGTTACTTTGATGGATGGTGGTTTCCACCCCGTTGACTCCTCGGCTGTTGCTTACGAAATTGCTGCGAGAGCGGCCTATCGTCAATCCATGCCAAAAGCCGGTGCACAATTACTAGAGCCGATCATGAAAGTTGACGTATTTACACCAGAAGATCATGTAGGTGATGTTATTGGTGACTTGAATCGTCGTCGCGGCATGATTCAAGGTCAGGAAGCAGGGGCAACAGGTGTGCGTATTAAAGCGGAAGCGCCTTTAGCAGAAATGTTTGGTTATATCGGCGATTTGCGTACTATGACCTCTGGTCGCGGCCAATTCTCCATGGAGTTTGCGCACTATTCTCCGTGTCCGAGGAATGTTGCGGATGATGTTATAAAAGAAGCGCAAGAGCGTAACAAAAAATAATTTAATTTTTAGTGATTAAAACCTGAAACGGGGCCTAAATAGTGCCCCGTTTTTTTTTGCTTATCACTCTACTCGCTGCTTTGAAATTGCGTTATCCTAGGCCTATGGCCACTCAATCTTCTTCGATCCCAGCATTTATAAACGGTCTTATGTGCAGTGAGGTCTATCCTCATCAATGTTCAAATATCCAATTAATTGAAACCCATATTTCCTGGGTGATTCTGACTGGAGCGGTTGTATACAAAATAAAAAAACCAGTCAATTTTGGTTTTTTAGATTTTTCACAATTAGAAAAAAGAAAATATTTTTGTGAAGAAGAGTTGCGCTTGAACAAACGCCTGGCGCCTGATATTTATCTGCAAGTGGTTGCTATTGGTGGAACCGAAGCGCAGCCCAGAATATGCAATGATGAAACGGTGTTTGAGTACGCTGTTAAGATGAAACAGTTCCCACAATCAGCTCAATTGGATAATTTGTTGGCGCATGGTGATTTGCATCCAGATTATATAGATGCCGTGGCTATATGTTTAGCACAGTTCCATAATCAGATTGATATCGCAGACACAAATGACGCTTTTGGGGACTATGATCATGTTGTATCACCTTGTCTTGAAAATTTTAAGCATATTCGCCATTTAATTAAAAACAAAACCATTAGCAACATGCTTGATCATTTAGAAATTTGGACACATTCACATGCGGCATTATTAAAGAAAGTTATTGTCTATCGAAAAAAAAATGGATTTGTGCGTGAATGCCATGGTGATTTGCATTTGCGAAATATGGCCTGGCTTGAAAATAAACCGATATTGTTTGATTGTATTGAATTCAATACTGATCTTCGTTGGATTGATGTAATGAGCGAAGTTGCTTTTGTGTTGATGGATTTGCATGATCGTCGGCTTCTAGAGTTGTCGACTCGTTTTCTAAATACTTATTTGCAACAAACTGGCGACTACTCAGGGCTCAAAGTGTTACGTTTTTATGTAGTGTATCGGGCTTTAGTGCGCAGCAAAGTGGCTGCCCTGCGGGCCGCTCAATTTGCAGAGACCGGTGATGCCTTTGATAGTTGTGTCGACGAAGTGAAAGAATATTTGCAGCTTGCGCATGGATTCACTCATGTATCAAAACCTATTTTGCTGCTTATGCATGGTCCATCCGCTAGCGGCAAAAGCACGGTATCTGAAATTTTAATGAATCAGTTGGGGGCAATTCGATTGCGCTCCGATGTGGAACGAAAACGCCTTTTTCAAGTTGCACCAGATGAACCTTCGGAGAATGCGTTTGGTGCAGGGATTTATAGTTCTCAAGCAACATGTGCCACCTATTTGCGTCTATTGGATTTGAGTGAAAGAATTTTGCGCGATGGGTTTTCTGTTATCGTCGATGCAAAGTTTCAAACAAAAGACGAACGCGTTGCATTTATAAATTTAGCGAAGTCCTTGTCGCTTGATGTTCGAATCTGTCATTTAAATGTGAGCAAGGAAACATTAATGCGGCGCATCACGCAACGAAAAAATGACATTTCTGATGCGAATGAAACTGTTTTGACAAAACAGTTGAGCCATTGGCAGGGTTTGTCTGACAATGAGTTGACAATCGCTATCAATATTGACGCCAATGATAATTATGATTTAAACGCAGCAATACGTGAATTGCGAGACTTGTCTGCGTTGCCTTAATGCTTCAGTTTTAAAAGTCTACAAAAACTCCCCAAACATAAAAGAATCCTTTGTTTCTTTTTGCATGTTTCACCTAAGGGTTAGGTATGCAAAATAAAATTCACGCATGGCTACATTTAAATATGGTTGGCCATGAGCGGTTATGTGCTTGGTAGTGCGGAATAATAATGCATCTTGAAAAAATACTGCTGTTGATGAAGGTGGCTGTTCTAAAAGTTAACATATTCAATTCATGTAACTGATATTTGCAGTCGCTAACCCATGTGCTTGTGCTTTGCCTGCCGCAGAAAATTAAAGTCAAAATCAACGTGTAGTTGCGTACCCACTTTTTATTTCATAGTGAATGCCAAATTAGTAGAAGACATGTTCGCAGGGAACCATTCAAAGAAAGCATTCGTATTATATCTTGCGAATATAGATCGCAAAATTAAAAGGAGTTTTAATATGACTGTTGTGAAACCAGAAAAAGTCAATAGTTCATGTATGGCTGTGACGAGTTTATTGCTATTGGCGACAAGTGCAGTTAATGCGCAAACTAGCATAACTACAACTGAATCGGCAATGATGGGCATCAATCTTGGTGAGTCTTATGTGCACGTGCAGGCATTTCGCTCATCGGGCGGTGCCCGGGAATTTGCTCCCCAGGATCAGAGCTACCTAGTGATACATCACATGGATCCGATCAGTGGTGCTGATGGCTTTTTTAGTGGTGAGTTGTTACAGCATGAATTTGAGTTTGCTAACAATCAGGCTCACTTGAGGAAAAATGTTTGTTTGACCTATACACGTTATATGTCGCCACCATTTCCCGGACAGCCGGAGCCTACCGATCCAAATCGTCCGCCCGTCGATCCAGTGAATCCGCCTTCATCAATGGTTGGCCTTCCAGATGCAAATGGTAACTTACCACCGTCGGATCAAGTTGCAATTGGAGAGCCTGATCCTAATCAGCCTGAGCCAGCGCCTCCGTTTCCAAGCCCGCCAGAAAGTTGGCAAGTGTGTGGTGATGTTTATTTTACCTGGCAAGCCAATGGTGTTAATACACTTGAGGAGCGCACCGTGCGCAATGAAAAATATGCAGAAATTTCTATTGTGAGTAAATTGCAATGGGAAAATGTTAGCACCAACAATGAAGGTGTGTTTTTAAATAATCGTTTAGATCAAAATAATACGAATGGTTTTTTAGAACATCATAAAAACACCATTCGGCAAAAAGGCCTAGTTAGTCCTTATCAATAATAACTAGCAAAGAATTATAGCTAGATGTAGTGGTTGCACCCAGATTAATGCTGGGTGCTATACTCAGAAAAAGAAGTATTTAACGCCAAATGTTAATCCGTTAGACTCAAAATGATAGCGATGAATGACAGATTGGTTTTGACTGCGGTGAAGTTCAAGCATAGCAAGTGACTTTTTGCTGAGCTGGTAATTTAATTCAGTGCTATAACGACTGCTATAGTCTCGTCGATTAACAAAATGACCATTGTTTAGTTGGTCTAGGCCAGCAAATATGCTGAAATTAAAATTGGCACGAAAAAAAATAGTGAACTTACTTAGAAACTGCTGTTTAAAAATAAAGCTGGCACTGTAACGAGTGGGAGAGTAACTGATCGTTTGCTGATTAAAGCTATTTTTTATGCCTTGGCGGCGATTTATGTTTTGTTCAAAAATAAAATAGCTATGACGAAATTGATTGCCAAAATGGAATTGAATCTGATTGCTAAAAGAACGCCCGTCAAATGCTGCTGATGTCTCTGCTTGACTTTGTGTGAGCTGATAATTGGACAAGATTTCCAATATGAGACTGCCGATGGGGCGCGCTTTTGCAGAAAAATAAATCCCATTTTCATTGATTTGTTTTAGCAGCCCACTATAAAAAACTTCGTTTTGCAGTCCGAGTAATAGCTTCCAGTGCCCGAATTTTCCCTGCAAACTGAGTTTGGAATTTAATTGTTGGTAATTATGTTGGGTTTGTTTGAAGTAGTTAAGTTTGCTAGCAGATAACTCTAAGGTTAGATGTTTTGAGTAATCGCGTAGATAGTGAAAATTTAAAAAACTAACATTGTCAGCTTGTTTTTGTTCCTGAATAGTGTAGAAATCCTTGTTAAGAACGGGGTGAGTTAAATAAGTGATATCGCTATGTATACTGAGCGAGTTTACTGAACTTTCTTGATAATTGTTTGATCGTAATACTATAGAATTGATTGGCTTATGCTTACTCGATTGCTTTAACAGTGTTTGAGATTTTAAGGACATGCGTTTGCTCAGCGTTTTGAGCTTCGGATTATCCGTTTTGAGTTGGCACAAAAGAAAAAATTGTTGGGCGGCTGAGAAATCATTCATTTTTAGACTTATCAGGCCTAAATTATAATTGGCCTGTGCACTAAATAAAGGGTGGGAGGTGAGACTGCTGAATGCTTGTTTTGACGACGGATAGTAGCCAAGCTTATAGTTGGCAACGCCAAGATTATATTGTAAATATGCGTAGTCTATGTCTGGATCATTGACTTGTAAAAATAATTCGCGTGCTAATACATAGTTCCCACTTCGGGCCGCAGTAACAGCGGTATCAAATAACTCATTCGCCTGGAGATAGGTGGCATTGAGCGTAAAACAAATGCAAATAGAAAGTACAAAATTGTTTATAGGTAAAATTTTAACTAAATAATTCTTCACGTAATTTCCTGTCCGTAAACTCAGTTCTGTGGTGTTTGAGTTAATTTTTTATCAGGACTTAGCGGTAATGAATTGTTAGGTTTGCTAAATTGAATATCGTTAGTCTTGTTAGGTTGATGCTTGCCACCAAAAACAATGGTCTGGCCTGGAATCGATATTATATGTGGGATTACGGGGCTCAAGTCTGTGTCGAGATCAACTACCTCCATAGTGATTTCATCTTCTCTATTGATGTCAACAGCAAATGCACCGGTAGATAAGAACATCAGTAAGCTAAGAATTATTATTTTATTTGCATGCATATAATATGTCTCACTATAAAGCCTGTGTTGTAACAGACGTATTTAGTTGATTGAGGACGCGTATAGGTACATGAATGGTTTTGCTAAAATTGGCGTATTGAACTTCAGCAACAATAATGCCCTGAGTTTCTTTATGGGCGATGACCGGAAGCGCTAACAGATTTTTTCCAGCGTGTAGTTGGCTCTGCCAGCTAATGTGCCGCTGATCTGGGAAACCAACTAGAAACGTATTTTTAGGTAGGCTGACATGTATGGTGACGCGATCAATTTGCCTTGGCGCATCAACCACCACATTAACAAATCGTTGGCGTTTCGTTTCAAATTGTAAATAACTAGGCTGTATATTGGTAGATGGCCAGAGTATGAAGTTGAGAACCAAGCTAAAAATAAGCACCGCAGCCAATCCACTGAGCGCCCAATTATGTAGCGGCTGTTGCTGTTTAAGCACATGTTGTAGCACTCGATTATGAAATTCACTAGTTGGTGTTTCTACAGGTAAATGTAGTAGTGAGTTACGCAAGCTCATATGTTGTTTTAGCAGTGATTTGCAATGATCACAGAAACCTAAATGTTGAGATATTTGTAAAGCTTCGATTGGATTTAGGTACCCATCTATATAATCGTCGAGCCTATTCTGAGTGTACGGGCAGTTCATGATATGCTCCAAAGGAGTATGTGGTTATGTGGTCGTTATTTAAGGTATCGTGGATAATTCCATGGGCGCTCAATAAGGATCGCAACTTTTGCCGGGAGCGATGTAAGCGTGATTTCGCCGTACCAATAGGTATGCCAACGATCACACTAAGCTCGGGTAAGGTATAGCCCTCTATATCATGCAAGGTGATTAGAATACGATGTTCATCGCTAAGACTTTCCAGGCAAGCCTGAATAACCAGTTGTTGTTGTGTGCGATACAGCAACTGTTCGGGTTGCTGTTCCACCGGATGTTGAAATTGTTCGTATTGTTGAATAGGTGAGTCGGTACTGAACTGAGTTAACGGTAACAGTGGAGATTTTTGTTTTTGGCGCCATTCGTCTACAAAAAGATTGTAAAGACACTTAGCTAGCCAGGCACCTAGTCCGGCTTGTTGTTCCATTTGATCAGTTTTGCAATAAAGTCGGGTTAATAATTCTTGAATAAGGTCCTCGGCATCATGCGACGAGTTACATAAGCGACTCGCCAGACGGCCTAGTTTGGGTATGTGAGGCGTGATTAAACTAACAAAACGTTTTCGATTATTATTTAGCCCGAACATGGCTTGCGTGTCCTTTTCTCCCACTCCCTATTCTTTCATATACGAGTTTGTCGCCAAAAGGGTTCCAAAAAAAACAAAAAAGGGAACAGTTATGTCTGATTATTCGTATAAGTCTGCAATAGGTGCAACAAAATTTTGTGAGATTACTATGAACTCAGTTTTTAAACGACTATGGATGTTACTACTGTTGCTGCCGCTGTCGGCTTGTTTTCACAATACTGCACCTATTGCGGATGCGGGACAGGACCGAGATGCAGATCTGAGTTCAGTGGTAGAATTAGACGGCGGTGCCTCTTGGGATCCTAATGGTGATGAATTGAGTTTTTATTGGCGCATTGAATCCTGGCCCAGCCGCGAAAGTGAAGCTGCATTTGATAATGCAAACTTAGAAAAACCAAAACTGAGCATCGATATTGCTGGGATATACGAAATTAGTTTAAGGGTCTCAGATGGCGAACAAAGCAGTGAGCCTGATGTGATTAGAATTTACGTGGGCACAACTCCCAATAAACGGGTTGAAAATGGTTATCGACCGGAACACGTTCCGGTTTATAGTGATTGTTTGATCTGTCACGGAATGAACTTGCCTTTGCAAAATCATGTTGTTGAAACAGAATGTGAGAAATGTCATGTGTTTGCAAGTTGGCAGTTAACTATTCCTGCGACGCATCCTTTGGTGGACCAGGCGTGTTATCAGTGCCATAACGGAACTGATGCTGATACTCGTCCAGCCAGTCATATTTCAAGCAGTCTGGCATGTGGTCAATGTCATAGTCTAAATGATTGGCAGCCCATAGGAATAGATCATCAGCAATTATTAGGAAGTTGCGCGAGTTGCCATACGACTTCAAGTGAGCATCCTGTCGCGGATAGAGAGTGCGCTCGATGTCACTTAAGTGATTCTTGGTTAACTATACGGGTGGTTCCGCACCCTCAACTTGATCTAGTTGACCCGAATCTCGGGCAATGTTACAGCTGTCATGTTTTAGTGAGTGGCGAGCTGATAGCGAGGACAAAACCAGAATGGCATTTGGCCACGACAAATCGCTGTGAGGCTTGTCATATATTAAATATTTGGAATCCAGTCAGAGTTGATCATAACCAAGTGTTAGGAGTATGCGCTAGTTGCCATGGTTTAACGCAGCAACATGAAGATGTTAAGGAGTCGTGTGAATTCTGTCATTCGACTATTAGTTGGTTGCAAGTATCAACGAAAGCGCACCCAGCAGTCAATCAGTTATGTATTGACTGTCATAATAACATTCAGCAAACAGGAAAAAGCAATTCGCATTTAATGTCATCAGAATTTTGTAATGCATGTCATCAATTAACGTCGTGGTTGCCTACTTGGTTTGATCATTCGCAAACCAATCAACGATGTTTTAGTTGTCATGATGGAATGGCCGCTGCTGGTCGCCAGGTCGCACATATCAAAACTACAGATGAATGTGGCGCGTGCCATCATGTAAGCGTTTGGGTTCCCGTATTGCAAGTGGAACATGCCTATGTGCTAGGCCCGTGCATTGAATGTCATGTCGCTGCAAACTCCCCCGCCCATGTTAATGTAAGAAACGACTGTGATGAGTGTCATGTGGTTCGCTCCTGGCGTGAATTTGTTAATGGAAAAATTCCTTAAATAAAATAAAATATCTATTAAACTAATTCGCTGAAAAAAGCCAATCTTTTGACAAATATGGTTTTTTATGGCTCGTTAATTTAGTCAAAGTGGCTAATGGTCGTTATATATAAAGATGTAATGTGAGTTTTTACTTTTTATATATGTATGACATGAATAAGCCTCTGCGCTGTATGAAAGAAATAAGGTTTTTTCAAAAATTATTTATTCTTTTCTCAGCAGTATTTTTTGTTAATTCTGTGTTCGCTAGCGAATTTACAATAAGCGTGCGCGCACTCAATGGCATTGAGCAAGCGAAAAAACGTTGGCAACCGACAATCGACTATCTTAACCGTTCGATAAAGCAACATCAGTTTATTCTGAAGCCGGTTATATCTCTGGATTTACTTGATCAAATGGCTGCCAACAAGGTAACTGACTTCATCATTACAAATCCCGCATCATATGTAGATATGGAAGTAAAATATGGAGCAAGTGCCATATTAACCCTAAAAAGTTCTGTTTTTGGTACTCCACTCACTGAATTTGGTTCGGTTATTTTTGTCAATTCCGATCGTGGTGACATTAATAGTTTTGACGATTTCAAAAACAAAAGTATTTTAGCGGTATCACCCACTGCATTTGGAGGATGGTCTGTGGCCTTAAAAGAATTGAAAGACTATGGGTTTGATGTCGAAAATAATTTGAAATCCATTCAGTTTGCCAATGGTATCCAGCAAGCGGTCGTTTATGGTGTACGCGACGGTATCGCAGATATAGGTGTCGTTCGAACAGACCAGCTAGAGCGTATGGCGGTCATTGGGGAAATTGATTTATCAGATTATAAAATTATCAACTCACGAATGTCTTTGGGGTTTCCATTTCTCTTAAGCAGTCGGCTCTATCCTGAGTGGGCCTTTGTTAAATTAAAGCATGTTCCAGATGAGATAGTACGAGAAGTTAGCCTAGCGTTGATTTCATTGCGTCAAGACAGTGCTGCGGCGCAGCAAGGTTCTTACGCAGGCTGGGTTTTGGGCATGAACTATCAGCCGGTGCATCGTTTAATGAAATCCTTACGCTTTGGTGTTTATGCAAACGGAGATGAGGTGCGTCTGGAGCGTATTCTCAAAAAATATAAAATGGAATTAATAGTTGCTGTGCTAGTTTTGCTGGTTGCACTGTTGATTATTGCGATACTTCTGCTTGATAATCGTTTTCGGCGTCAGCGACAAACGCAAGCGGAAAAATTACAGCATATGCTGCAAGAGGAAGTAAAAAATCAAACCAGTCAGTTGCAAAAAGTTAATCAAGAACTACAGGGTCTAATTGATGGGGCAAACATTGGGATTATCGCAACCGATATAGACGGTGTAATTAGAACTTATAATATCGGTGCGGAGACAATGCTGGGTTATGAAGTCGATACTGTTATTGGACAAATGTCGGTGCTAGAAATTCACGATGCGTTTGAAATTTTTAATGAGGCAAAAGCTCTGACGCAGAATATTGGTAAACGCATTGAACCTAGCATGAATGTATTTGCTGCAATGGCAGAAAATCCTAAATATCAACAAGCCATATGGACTTACATACATCAGTCAGGTGAGCGTTTTCGCGTTGATTTGTCAGTTTCGATTATGCATGATCCAACGGGCGAAATCGATGGATTTGTATTTATTAGCAAAGATATAGAAAAGCAATGTATGGCTGAAAGTAAAATTAAACAGCTTTCAGTATATATGCGGGGCATTGTTGATAACATCATTGACGGAGTAATTACTACGAATGAACAAGGTATCATAGAAAGCTTTAATCCGGCGGCAGAAAAAATATTTGGATATAGTAGTGCAGAAATAATTGGTAAAAACGTGGCTATTCTAATGCCTTCTCCTTATGCACAACTACATGATGACTATATAACAAAATACATGGAAACCAGTGAGTCTGTTATTGTTGGCAAAGGTCGAGTTGTGGAAGCAAGGCGGCGCGACGGTGAGCTTTTCCCTCTTGAAATCGGCATTAGTCAACTGTGGGTTGCAGAAAAGCATCGTTATGTTGCAATTTTCCGCGATATTAGTGAACGCAAAAAAATTGAAGAAGAATTGAAACAGCAAAAAGAAAAGGCTGAGCAAGCGAATAGAGCCAAGTCGGTATTTCTTTCAAGTATGAGTCATGAAGTACGAACACCCTTAAATGCGATCATTGGCTTTGCCGAATTGTTATTGTCTGATACAGATCAAGATACTAACAGCGAAACACAAGCGCAATTGACTGACATTATGCTTGCAGGTGAGCATTTACTACTATTGTTTAACGATGTACTTGACTTATCAAGAATTGAATCGGGTACATTGAGCCTGCATATTGAAAAACTGCCACTCGCCAAGATAATGACTGAGTGTCTGGGTTTGTTGAAATCGCAAATCGATAGCAAAAAAATTGAACTGAATTGTGATAACTTAAATAATATTTATGTTTGTGTCGATGAAACGCGCATGAAGCAAGTGTTGATTAATTTGTTAAGCAATGCGATTAAATACAATCGCCAGAACGGCCGCATTAATATTTGTCTATCTGAGTTCCAGCTAAATGAAAGTGTAGAGTTGACCATTTCAGACACAGGAATTGGTATTGAAGAAAATCAACAAAGTCATTTGTTTGAACCTTTTAATCGACTTGGAGCCGAAAACTCAAATATAGAGGGTAGTGGCATAGGTTTGGTTATTGTTAAACGTATGATGGAAATGATGCAGGGATGGGTGAAAATAAGCAGTGAGTCAGGAAAAGGTACGCAAGTCACAATTTGTTTGCATCGTCCTTCGGATAGGTCTGTTAAATTGCAAGCATAATTGAACACACTAGTGCAAGCGGCCGCCAGTGGTCTGAATTGCTTCATGTGAGTCACTTTGCGTCACCCAAGCAATTATAGCAAGATTGCCATAATTTTTGTATTTGCTTAGTGAAAAATCAGTCTGCCAAAAATATGGACTTTTTGCTCGCTTGGAATTTATCTTAACAAGTTGCAGCACGACAAAATCATGATGCAGAATATGCCCAGAGTTTTCGCCGTCAGTTATTGAGTTGCTTAAATTCATTGCAACAATGGCATAATTAAGATGGAGTGTAGTATAAACATTTTCCGGTGTAAATTGAGCTGACAAGGTATTTTGATTGATCTTCAATTTAAGCTCACCCACAGGAGTTTTGTTTGAAATGTCGAGTCTTTTTTTTCGGAAAAAGCCGCGCCATTCTTTGCCATTGATAACAAATGCTGGTGTGTAAACCGAGCGAAGATGGCCTTGCTTTTGATGAAGTCTCTGGCGTTGCGAAAATTGCACTTGTGCGAATTTATCCCGCCATCCCAGATAATCCCAGTAGTCTACGTGAAACGCTAAAGGGAAAACCTCATGCCAGAGTTGTGGATGTTGTTTGAATTGTGATAGCCATCGATCGGCTGGTGGGCAACTGCTGCATCCTTCAGAGGTATACAATTCGATCAAAGTGGTTTGATAAGGTGGACTTTTGAATTCCACATTAAGCGTTTGAGCAAAGGTTAAAGTAGAAGCCAGATAAAATAAAAAAAATAAAATATTCTGTTGTTTAAGCATAAGTATTAATTATGCTGCCTTTTAATCCTTCCTCTAGCTGCATATTGTTATCGGTGCTGGGCTGGAGTGTCTGATTGGTTTTAAGTGCGTGCTGATCTTCGAGTTTCTTAGTTTGAGTTTGCTCAATACCCTGTTTGAATAAAGTGCTAGCTACGCTTTCGCTGCAAGTGCCTGATATTGTACTCACAGTAGAAATCTCCTATGAAAACTATTGGTAGTATCGGTTGAATATTTCACGGAAGTATCACAAATAGAAAATAAAATCTTGACTGAGTCTGAATTGAAAAAAATGCTCCGAGGAGAAAGTTTCTCGGAGCATTATTATTAGTCGCGACAGCTCACATCACCGCGTGAAATACTATGCTGAGCGCAAATGGCTTTGCCAATACTGTTATTTTTTATAAAACTAATACGGCTACCAAATGTGGCAAGCAAGTCAATATCCTCTATTACCTCATCGTGATTGTTTTTTCTATGACGAGATTTTATGAAAGAACCATTGTTGCCGTTGATATCGCTATCCCGTAATTGAACCACACTAGCGTTATCAATGTTTAGCCCGAGTGCTAAATTGTTCTTGGCTTCAAGTCGACTATTTACACCGACATCCAATTTGCCTGAAAATTCGATTCGCAGACCATCACGTGCATTAGTATTGGCAGCAATCAGTGGCCCGGGGTTTTCGCCAACAAAAAATCCAAATGAGTTAAGTGTGCCATCATCAATGCTAATGCCATCGCGACCATTATTCTCAGAAATCAAACTTGAGCTGCCATCGATATCAAAGTTAGCATTGGAAACAATATCAAAACCATCAAGGCCATTGCGATTACTGTATAATTTTGCATTAAATAAAAAACCAGATGCGCCGGTATTAATGGAAAAGCCGATGGTATGATTTCCTTCGACAATAATTTCACCTTCATCAACGAACAGCGACGAGCCAGTGGTGATTTGGCCGCCAAGTAAGTTTGCGTGGGTTTTTAGCTGGGTGCCAACAACTCGTAGACTTGAATTGGTTTGAAAGTTAAGGCCAAAAACAGCGCTGCTGCTAATGTCCATATTCCCGAGCAGTTCAAGTTTACTTCCTTCTTCAGCATGAACACCAATCGCGCCAGAGTTTTGTATGCTTACGTCTGTTGAGCTGATATGAGATCCGCTTTGTAAAAATAACCCAAACACATTATTGCTGGCGGTGATATTTCGCAGGGAAACGCTAGCATTTGCTTTTGTGGCAACTCCAGCAAATCCATTTTGTAAAATTAAATTATTAACACTGATTCTTGTGGCGCCGTCAATGGTTATTGCGGAACCAAAAAACATGGGCTGAATGCTGCTGTTAGCATCACCTTGAAGTGTTATCCCATCTTTGTCAATTAAAACACTTTCACGGCAAGCCCCGCTGATATTGATGATGTCGCCGGCGCTCGCACTCAAAATTGCTGCATTTATAGATTGGCCAGAATTACAATTGACATTAACGTCTGCAAGAATTGATTCACTGGCCAAGGCAAGTGTG
>JAOUJM010000348.1 GCA_029883265.1 Gammaproteobacteria bacterium | reverse complement strand
TGTGATTGTATTCATAGGCCCAGTTATAGCTGGTGGCGCTGATCGCGGTTTCCACGCCATCACTGGTGATGTGTTGGTTGCTTTGTTGTTTTAAGGTGATGTTGTGGATGGCATCGTATTGCATGTCCAGGCTGTAGTGATATTGGCTTTGGTTGGCGCGATTGAGTTGTCCGTTGGCCTGGGTTAAGCGATACAAATCATCGTATTGATAGCTTTGTACACTGCCGGTGACTTTGTCGGCTACTGGGTTGATTTGGTTATGACGTTGTAGGATGTTACCCACGTTGTCATAGCCGTATTGGATATTTTGAAACGCGATGGCTTGGCTTTGGGCTTTAAGGCGTTGCAGTCGACGAGTCTGTGGATCGTAGGCGTATTCGCTTTGGACACCATTAGGACAAACGGGGGACTTGATCCCAATGATTGGAAACGCTGCTCATCATACAAGAAGGACTTATGGCTGGCTTTTACTTTCTGCCTAACTCTAAGGTTTAGAGTTATCAAGGAATTTGAATATAATTATGCAAACAAAAATACCTATTCCAATTTCGAGAAATTTATGCCATCCGAAAATATAAATAAGGATAACGAATACACCAACAAAGGGCAAAATAGAAAGTGTTCTAACCATCTGACTATATTCTAGTTCGGGTTCTTTGAAAACTTTTGAGACAATTTATTTTTCCGGTAAATATTAGTACCGAATAATATATGCCCAATAACATGAAAACGCCAAAAATCGCAGCTGGAATAACTCCAGATTTATCTTTTTTTAAAGATATTGTTTTATCAACAACAACTCCGTGCTGAGAAGTTTCAAAACCTACCAGACTATTGCGATCATGAAAATAATCATATGAGCTGTAGATAGTTATCATTGAACCAATGATACATTTATTTAAAATAAAATCTTTGTCTGAACCTACAGACCGATAAACAAATGTTTTATTGGGAGTTCCTTCAAGGACTACCTTTGTTAAAAATATCGATGTTCTCCCGCTTTCTCTATGCCGATGAACGCTACATCTTTTCAACGTGCCCTCATAAACAGAATATGACTGCTCAGAAATAGTTAATTTCAAATATACCGAAGAGAACGCAAGTGTTGCCATTATCAGGCTAAGAGTCAAAAAAGCACTAGCAATAATTCTGCACTTTGTTTGTCCAGAGAGCTTATTCAACAAATCTATTCTCTGCCTTATCATTGTTGTGTTTCACTATTTGTCGTGGGCGATGAGTTATCAGGTTTCGAATATTCTTCCTGAATTGTATCTACACTCATATCAATCAACTCTTTTGCTGTTGTGGAAGCGACATCACCATCTAGAAGCTTTCCAGTTAAAACCCCAATTCCCGTTTCTTCAATTACATCAGCCATGCTTTCAGACATGGATTTTTTCTCATTATCTGGCTTCGATTGATTCACAATCGCATCAACCGTGAGAGCGGGGCCAGTAGTCGCAATTACAGCTGCAGTAGTTGCCTGTGTAGTGGACATAACTGTTTTAGCGGCTTTAAAATATACACCTCCAACTGCGGTTGTAAGCGCAGCTCCACCGGCTTCAGTCCAGTTGACTTCACTGAACTTTTTACCTTCGCCAACCATTTGCTTGTATACGTTCAATCCTCCGCCAAGAGCACCTAGCCCTATTGCTATTGGGACCCAATTGCCGTCTGGATCCTTCAATATTACGGGGTTGTTTCGTGCATATGAAAAGAGTCCGAGATTACCTGTCTCAAACACTCCGTTTGCCAATGGTTTACTACCTTGTTCTGTCGGCAAATACTTCTCAAGAATCGGATCCGGACTAATCCAAGTACTCACCCGTGGATCGTAATAACGCGCGCCGAAGTAATAGTAACCCGTTTCAGAATCTAACTCTTTGCTGGTAAACAAGTAAGGTGTGACTTTATTGTTTCCACCTTCTTGATACCACGTCTCACCAAACGGGAAGTATTCGACGTGTTCATGGATGTCGCCATCTTCGTCGGTCACATAGCTAGTTGAGCCTAAATGATCCGGATGGAAAAAGTATAGCTGATCATCCGTCGGTCCGATCACAATGATTTGTGCATCATGTATCGTGCCGTCTTCGTTTTGGATGGGCGCATCAGGATCGGTTTGACCCGGTGTGCCGCCTTGGTAATACGGGCTGTTGGGATCATCGAGTAGGTATTGTAGATTTGGGTTTTTGTTAACGTTCTGCGCGACTTCGTTGGCTCGATCACTTCGGTGTGCTAAGCCTTGACCGGGATGACTGCCATCTTGGAATTTCTTCGCACCTTTGCCTTTTTGGGCTCTGTTTACCTGATAGTCAAGTCATCAAATCAAAATAGCTAAATATAAAATAAATGTAAATCGTTTCTTTGCTGGTGCCGCTGTTGGGTTTGTGATGGAATTACAATTAGTTGCTAAGAAAAACGTTACCCCATTTTCCACCAATGCCTGCAAGTTTAAATTTATTATCATTCGTAAGAATAATTTTGATGCTTTTTGTCAACGCTTTAAATTTGAATTGAATAGCACTAAAGTGTCTTTTGTTACATTTCTCTATTTTACTTAAGCCAACATAACCTGCAACAATATCGTTTTCTATTGCTTTCTGATACATCAGTTTTGCTTTTTCCAAGTTAATCGGTTCACCAATTCCCTCAAAGTACAATTCTGCCCGCATAACATGGACAAGTGGCGTTTCAAAAGGTCTGAAAGAAGGGCATTTTAAGCATTCATCTAAATGCATCTTTGCCGAGTGTAAATTAACGCTGCCACCTCGACCATAATAGTAATACTGAGACAGAGCGTAGTGGGCCAGATAACTACTTTCCAAATCTAGGGCTTTGTTAAACCATTCGGCGGATTTTACGTGATTCTGATAGAAACTGGCATCTCCTTCTGTTAACCTCATTCCTCGTTGCTGGAAAATATGGCCCATCATATATGCACCACCCCAATAACCGTCTTCAGCTAATTGCTTGAATAGTTCAATAGCTCGGTATTCCTTATTTTGCTCAAGCATAAAGTGCGCTTTTTCCCAAATGTCTTTTTGCTCACTATTTTCGAATTCCATCGTGTTTATCGATTTTCCATTACTGGTCTGTAGCAGGAGTTGCAACTGGTTCGGGAGTGGGTGTTAATGAGAAGAGTGCACCTATGGCCGTCATTAACTTTCCAAATACACCTGGAGGAGTTTTCCGTCGTGCTTGTGAACTCTTGACAGATTCGACAGCAGATTTTGGATTAAGACTAGTATCATTGGGAGATCCGCCTTTTTGCTTATGCATATCTGGTGCGCCTGTTAGTGCTGAAACTA
Organism: Gammaproteobacteria bacterium; assembly: GCA_029883265.1. GTDB lineage: Bacteria > Pseudomonadota > Gammaproteobacteria > S012-40 > S012-40 > JAOUJM01. The sequence goes on along the minus strand of JAOUJM010000348.1, from coordinate 718 downwards.
CTGACATTATTTGTGCTACCTTGTCTAGATTCTTACCAACTTTTTTCCCAGTCAAAAATGTAGTCGTAGCTACTTCGGGACCTGCAAGAACCACTGCTGGTAAAGCAGCCTGCGCACCTACGCCCGCCGCAGTCATGCCACCTACAACTCTAAATCGTGCCCCTTCTTCCATTGCGGCATTCATTGTGTTGCCTTTCTTAAGTGCGGACAGCGTGGTCGGTAAAAACATTTCATTCCCATCCGGGTCCACATATTTTGTAGGATTCAAACCTGCGTAGTGATACAAATTCATATTAAATGAATTAAACACTCCACCTATTCCCGGTAGACGAGAATCATTTTCATTGTCACCCGTCGGCAAATACTTCGCCATAATCGGATCCGGACTAATCCAAGTACTCACCCGTGGATCGTAGTAACGGGCTCCGAAATAATAATACCCGGTTTCACTATCGAGTTCTTTTGAGGTAAACAAATAAGGCGTGACTTTATTGTTTCCGCCTTCTTGATACCAGGTCTCACCAAATGGGAAGTACTCGACGTGTTCGTGTATGTCCCCGTCCTCATCGGTCACATAGCTGGTTGAACCGAGGTGATCCGGATGGAAAAAGTATAGCTGATCATCCGTCGGTCCAATTACTATGATTTGACTATCATTAAGCGTGCCGTCTTCGTTTTGGATGGGCGCATCAGGATCGCTTTGACCCGGTGTGCCGCC
>JAOUJM010000099.1 GCA_029883265.1 Gammaproteobacteria bacterium | reverse complement strand
ATCGCCAATAACACCATAATTGCGGTTGAGAAAGGTGATATTACTTTACTCCAAAAAGCCTGTTGATATTTTTGTGCATCAATTCCATTTTCAAGCAAATAGTCAACATAATAGGACAAACTCCACACGGGCATGGTCAGTGGTCGCACCATAACGGCTTGCATAATATCGGGGTTTAACAAGCTTTCGCGTTGCACGATTTCCATAGATTCAAACAACAAGGCCTTATCGTTGATCAAGGTCGTTTGCACATTTTTTAAAAGCCATTGCTGGTCCAAGCGAAAGCGCGCACTACTCGCGGTGGTGATTTTTTCTAATTGATAGTCTGGATTTAAACGAAAAATATGTACATCACTCAATTTTCCACCGGGTCGAATGTCCCCTATATTGATCACGTCAAATCCATCGCGTATCCATAAGCCGGTTTCTGTTTGCCGTGCGACGTTCTTGCTCATAGCAACTGACTTTCGCGTTTGTGCCATAGTTTCTGCGTAGGGAGCAACCACTTCGCCAAGAAAAAAAACAAACAACATCAGTATGAAACCGAGTTTCAAAATCGCACCAATAATCATTTGCGTGGATATGCCGGCTGCACGCATGGCGGTAATTTCTGAATGGCTTGCCAACATACCCAAACCCATCATGGTGCCAATCAATGCCGCTGCAGGAAATAGCTCATAAACCATGCGTGGAATAGTGAGTAAAGCAAACTCCATCGCGTGGTAAGCATCGTAATTACCACGTCCTGTTTTGTTTAACTCATCTGCAAAAGTAAAAAAGGTGAATAAACTGAGTAACACCAACAACACCAGGAAGATGGAACTAAACACGGCTTTAGCGATATAGACTTGCAGAATTCTCATGCGGGTTTCAACGGTCTGGTTTTATGTCGATTTGCAAACTGCTGTCGCATTAACATTAAAACAAATAAAAGCGCAAGCCCGTGCACCCACCACATACCAAGTAGCGGTGGCACTACGCCCGCTTTAAGCCATGAACGCGATAACATGAGCAAATAAAAATACACAATAAACACAATTAACGCACCGAACAATTTAGCAAAACGTCCTTGGCGTGGATTGGTGCGACTTAACAAAACAGCAATCGGCGTTAATAACAAAATACTCACCGGCATAGACAAACGCCATTGTAACTCGGCGATTTGATTAATCTGATCCGACCCCCAAAGCCCAAAGCTCGACATGGCACGATAGGGTAGCGTCAATGCTTTACCTGCAGCTTGATCCAGACGTATACCTGTGACGCGGTAATGATGACTGCGATAACCCTGCCCGTCGGCTAATATTTCGAAACGATAACCGTCCTGCAATACAATATAGCGGTTGCCAAATTGATCAAACTCTTGAAGCCCCCGCTTGGCAGAAAAAATATCACGTCGCCCATCTTGTTCCAGATGCACAAAAACACTTTCCATATGGCGTTTATCATCCGACATACGCTCCATGTAAAAGACGCCTTTGCCTTGCTGAATTTCGTGAAACTGTCCTGGCGCTAAAAAACTGAATTCTTTTTCCGCCGTGGCCTGAATTCGAATTTCGTGTTGTTTTTGCTCAGACCATGGCGCAACCCACAAGGATAGAAAAGCAACAAAAAATGCAAAAACCACGGCATAGCGCATAATCGAAGCCGTAATTTGGGGCAATCCAATACCGCAAGCTTCCATTGCCGTAATCTCATTATCCTTATATAAACGGCCCATGCTAATTAGTATTGCCACGAACAAAGCAAAGGGGACCATCACCACTAAGGACGACAAGGTGAACAAACTTAAAACCTGAAGAATCATGGACGTGGGTAAATCACCCGATGCGGCATCTGATAAAAAACGCACAAAGTGTTTGCTCGCAAAAATCAATATTAAAACGGCTAACACGGCAAATACCGACTGACTGATTTCGCGATAAAAGTAACGATTAACTAACAAATGAAACCACCAATAAACAATGACTTATGCCTTGCACCTAAACTCTCGCCCGCTTAAAATGGCTATGGGGATGTAATGCCTGCAATGACTTTGTAGTCAAGTCTAGCATGTAATATGCACGGTACGATCTGTCAATTAAACTTTAAGCAAACTCACAACTTGGGGAAGAACTATGGATTTTGTCGTTCTAAATGACGATGCTGCACAACTCAAAACCCATTGCATAATTGTTGGTGTATTTGAAAAAGCGGACTTACCCGCAGTCACACAGAAAATTGATGCTGCCAATGGTTCAATTATAAAAGCCTGTGTGGATGCCGATGATTTTAGTGGCAAACTAGCAGAAACCCAGTTAATCCGTGTGAGCAATAGCCCTTGTGAACGAATTCTTTTAGCTGGCTGTGGTAAAGCTGAGGAGTTTGACGCCATCGCTTTTCGTAAAGTCATGAGCGCCGCCGTCAAGGCTGTTAAATCCACAGGCTCTCAGGAATGTGTTTGCACCTTGGCACAACTTCCTAGCTGCGACCAAAGCTCCATTCCAAGACTGGTGTTCAATGGCTCGGCGGCTTGTGTTGATGCCCTATACCATTTTTCGCTAACAAAACGTAAAAAAGAAGAAGAAGGAAAAGTCAAACTGAGCAAATTAAGCTGGGCAATCGATGCCAGCGCCGATAGTAACGCGTGTAGTGAAGCAGCACGGCAAGGTAATGCGCTAGGTATGGGCATTAATCTAGCCAAGGAATTAGGCAATTTACCCGGAAATATCTGCACCCCATCTTATTTGGCCGAACAAGCCAAGGGCATGGGCAACCATTTTTCGCCACTCAAAGTGAATATCCTCGAAGAATCAGATATGGAAAAATTGGGCATGGGTGCCCTATTGTCAGTTTCTAAAGGCAGCCGCGAACCAGCCAAACTCATCGTCATGGAATGGACCAACGGCCCTAAGGGACAAGCGCCAGTCGTTTTAGTCGGCAAAGGTCTAACATTTGATGCCGGTGGTATTTCCATCAAACCATCAGAAGCTATGGATGAAATGAAATATGATATGTGTGGTGCAGCTAGTGTTTTTGGCACCATTAAAGCCATGGCGGAAATGGATTTAAAAATTAATGTGGTGGGTATTGTTCCCAGCTCGGAAAATCTTCCCGATGGAAATGCTAACAAACCAGGCGATATTGTGACCAGTCTTTCAGGTCAAACCATTGAAATCCTTAATACAGATGCCGAGGGACGCTTGATTTTGTGTGATGCTTTGACCTATGCAGAACGCTATCAGCCCGCCTTAGTCATTGATATTGCTACTTTAACCGGTGCATGTGTCATCGCTTTAGGCAAACATGCCAGCGGTTTATTCACAAAAGATGATACACTAGCAAATGATATAATTTCTGCAGGGAATTATGCGACTGACCGAGCCTGGCGCATGCCTTTATGGGATGACTACCAGGAGCAACTCAAAAGCAATTTTGCAGATATGGCCAATGTCGGCGGTCGTGAAGGTGGCAGTATTACTGCGGCTTGTTTTCTTGCGCGTTATACCAAAGCTTATACCTGGGCTCATTTGGATATCGCAGGATCGGCTTGGATCTCAGGTGCGAATAAGGGTGCAACTGGACGACCTACAGGTTTATTGACTCGGTTTTTAATTCAACGTGCCGACTAAGTTAAGCATTTGATCCTTGGGTACATAACTTGCTGTTGACAATTTAAGCATAATCAAGCGACACACTAATGACACAAGTGGATTTTTATTTATTAAGCCAAGACAACGAAACTGCACGATTGCAGTTTAGCTGTCGTCTGGTGGAAAAAATCTATAAAAAAGGTCACCGCTTACACATTTGCGCTGAAAATCAGCAGCAGTTAAATCAGCTAGACGATTTATTATGGACTTTCCGCCAAGGCAGTTTTGTCCCACACGAAAAAAACACCTACGATGAACAGGTGCCGGTTAGTTTAAGTATGGATGCTGCAAACCCACCGAAGAATCACGATATTTTGCTTAATTTAGCTCCATCAATTCCACAAAATCCTGGCCTATACCAACGTATAGCTGAAGTGGTTGCGGCTGATGAATCGAGTAAAGCCAATGCGAGACAGCGTTTCAAAGCCTATCGCCAGCAAAATATTATTATTGAAACCCATACACTATAGAGTTGGTAAGCACCTACTATGGCCAAAAAGAACCAAGACAGTGAATTAGAGTTATCTGAAATCGAATCCATCGCCGAAGACTTGAGTGATATTGGGGACATCGATGGCAGTATTTCTCAAATTGACCCGGATAGCGAAAAATCCTTGGGCGACTTAAGCAGTATTAATGATGACGAACTTATTGGTGATTTATCCCTACTTGATGAAGCCATTGCTGAACTTGATGGCGGCCAAGAAAATTCAACTGATAGCCAACCCGATATTTCCAGCATAACGGAGACCAGCAGCGCATCCCATATTGAATCAGGCTTGAGCCTCGCTGACGATGAAGAATCTGCGCTCATGGCGCCACCTAGTCCTTCAGAGAGTAGCTTGACTAGCAATGTTAATGATAGCGAAGACGATGTTCCCACTTTAAGTGAAGACGCTATTGTAGGACAAATGCCCAGTCGCCAAACTGAAGCTGCAAGCCAAATGGATTCTAGCTATGAATCCGAATTAGAACTCGCAGGCGATAGTCAAAATACCGCAAAACACGAATCTCAACTCTCAGACATTGCCAGTACACTTTCAGAAATCAGCAATAGCACACAAGATAATTCTAGTGAATTAACTCAAAATGCTTCCCAACTTGAACAAACCAACGCTAAACCGAGTTCCACACGTCGTAGCGAATCAGGTGATGGCTTTTCGGCCTTGCTCCACGCGCAAATAGCCAATAAAATTGACGCATTAGTAATGGATGCAATTCACTCAGTCAGCAATGAGTTAAATCACAAAATGGCTTTAAAATTGGAAGTGATGATCATGAACGCCATCGACAAGGCCTTGCCGGCCATCATGTCGAATATCTCGAATGAGTTGCGCAACGAATTGGAAAAACAAATTCGCGCCGACTTACCCAGCATCGTCAACGAATTAGTCGGCGAAATGTCTGAGGCAGAAAGCGAATAAGTCTGTTACATCTAAAAGAAAGAAGCACCTTTTGCGAGCCGAGGCACACATTCTTTCAGCTTAATGTTTCACAAAAATTAATTCATCCGTGTTAAATCCAAGGCTTCGGCTTTTTTCAACAAAATGCTTAATCACATCCTGATTTATTTCAGGCTTGCGCGCTAGCAACCATAAATACGATGTGCTGTTACCACTGACGAACGCGTATTGGTAATCGGGCTGATCCAGCTCAAACACCACATAGGACGCATAAAACGGACCGAAAAAAGAAACTTTTAAATGCGCTTCTGTTTCGCTCCCGACAAAATAAGCTTTGCCCTCGGCTTGCTTCCACTGCTGCTTATTTTCATCAAATCCACGGTTAATCACTCGAAGGCCACCATCATCACGAAGACTATATTCTGCTGTTACTCGCTGTAATCCACGCTCGAATGAATGATCTAAGCGAGCAATTTCGTACCATTGCCCAAGATATTTTTCACTAATAAAGTCTTCAACAACCTTAACGCCCTCGGGAATACCAACACAGGCGCTTAAGCAAACAGACACGAGGATTAGAAAAAAATATTGATAGTTTGTTCTCATTGAAAAATACCTTTCATCCGTGAAATGTAGTTTTTACAAAATAAGTATCATATGTTGCTAAACAAAATCTTCTGTCGAAAAAAGTCCAAAAATACTCGCGCTTTAGCAGAAAGATGTTTGCGATTGGAATAAAGCGCGAATAATTGATTAATAGGAAGATTTTTTATTTCAAAAGCACATTCAGGCAACACTTCAAGCACTTCACCCGTTTGCAGATAGGGTTTGACTAACAAATCGGGCAATACGGTCAGGCCCACATGTTGGCGTAGTGCTGAGATCATCATTGGCACCGTATTGACCCTGATGTTACCGCGCAAGGTAACCACCCGTTCTTCGCTTTGATGTCTCACTATGAGATGCTCAAAATCCTCGAACAAAATAAAATTTTGTCTTGCCAAGTCATCCACATTATTGATATTTCCAACCCGGTGCAAATACGCTGGCGTCGCGTACAAAAGCATTTTTATTTTTCCAAACGGCACAGCCACATATGAGCTATCACGCATTACGCCCACGCGAATCACTAAATCCAAACGCTCTTCAATTACGTCTTGAAACTGATCATTGCATTCAAGATGTAAATCTATTTCGGGATACATCGACAAAAACTCGCTCAGATGCGGTGCGAATAAAGCTTCTGTCCAAGTATGCGGCGCACTTATTCGCAACACCCCCGATGGTTTTTCTTTGTAATTACTCACCGCCAAATTTGCTTCAAATACATCGCGCTGAATTTGTCGCACTTTGTTGTAATAGATTTCACCGGCTTCGGTGAGACTTAAACGTCGCGTGGTGCGTTGTAATAAACGCACGCCGAGCTGCTCTTCTAAAGAATTGATCTGCCGAGAAATCGTAGGCTGTGATAAACCCAAATTTCGTGCGCTCGCAGAGAAACTACCATTTTCAACAACGGAGATAAAAGCCTGCATAGCGCCAAGTAATTGATTATTTTCCATTTCATCGCTTTATTTATTCATCTGATGAATAAATACTATACCGAAACCACGTATTATCAAATAATAATATTTAATTGATAATACTCACACCCTCTATACAAACAAAGGATTCATCATGAGTGAGTTTACTATTCAAGGAAAAACGGCCTTGGTCACAGGCGCTAATCGTGGCATTGGTGCGGCATTCGTCAAAGCGCTCGTCAATGCTGGCGCGCAAACCGTTTACGCCGGTGTGCGAGATATGGATGCTTTACGCACCATGCAACAACAATATACAAATACAGTAAAACCTATTCATTTGGATGTGACTAATAATGATCATATAGCGACCGTGGCGAGCACCATCCCTCAACTGGACTTATTAATCAATAATGCCGGCATTGCCCATGGTGCAAACGCAATTTCAGAGAATGCTCTTGAGATCGCACGCCTAGAAATGGAAACCAATTTTTTTGCTGCTGTGAATTTAACGCTGGCTTTATTGCCAAAACTACAGCAATCAGCTCACGCAGGCATTATTAATATTTGCTCGATTGCGGCCATTAGTAATTTCCCAAACCTCGCCCCTTACTCCGCCAGCAAAGCTGCCCTGCACTCTTTTACTCAGGGCTTACGCGCCATATTAGGCAAAACATCGACGCGTATTGTCGGCGTCTATCCAGGTCCTATTAACACACGTATGGCCGAGGGCTGGGAAGTTGAAAAAGGCGAAGCGGACGATGTGGCGCAACAAAGTTTAGCTGCACTTAGTAACGATCAAAATGATGTGTTCCCGGATGCATTTTCGCAACACATGATAGATTTGTTTCTACAACACCCCCAAGAATTGGAAAAAGCCTTTGCCGCTACCTTAGAGCAATAAATCCCAAACGATATCCCCGGCTCCAGTGCCGGGGTATTTTCTTGCAACTGCCCATGCCCTCATTAATCTAAATTCCGTGCTGTGTTGAACGATACATAATTAATGCGAACCACCGCTTGCTCACTAACGTGACTGCATTCTTTGAAACTAGGCACATTAAAAACAATGAATAGATTTATAAGCAATTACAAACAAGGATTGTTAGTACTCATCTTTCTTATAAGCCTTAGCCCCGCCAGTCAGGCCGCTTATTTGTTTGATTTTGGTATGCACTTTGGAGGTGACGTGATTGATAGTTTTACGCTAAGCAATCAAAATGGTGACAAACGATACGGTGAAGTAAAAGCAGGAAGTGGTTTCAAACTTAGTTTGGGTTTACTTATTCCTTATGACTCTGACCAACGCTTAAGTGCATCAATATTACTCGGTTACAAAACGCATAGTGCCTCCGCCATTAATGGCAAAATGGGATTTAGTTCCTACCCAATTGAAGTTTTACAAAACATTAATTTACATAACAAACTACGCTTGGGTTTAGGTGCGATATATTATTTACAGCCTATGTTTGTCTGTGAAATTACTGCTGGCTGCGACTATTCACTGCGAATGAGAGAAAACTTAGGTTTCGTGATGCAACTTGATTTGATATCACCACTCAAGGAAGACTCACCCAACAAACAACGCGCCTCCATGGGCGTGCGTTTTTACAAGGCCAATTTTAAATTACAAAGCGGTATTTTTGACGGCGTTGCTCAACCCATCAACCAAGACATAACACTCAATGGTGACAATTTTTCAATTTTCATTGGCATACAGTTCTAATTCATTTGCTATCTAAACTAAGTATCGCTTAAAAACCGCCGCTAATGAGTGATGCAAAAATAACCAAACAAACTTGTCAACTATTGCAATTATTTGCACTATCTTGCATATTAATTTCCGACAGTTTCACTAAGTTATAGACATGTATAAAAATTTTGCTAAAGGAATTGAAAAAAATATGGATATCAGTACCTCGGCGGTTCCACAGGCGACCGCTGCTTTAAATGATTTTTCGGTTAACCACGACAGTATTCAACAAGTTTTGAACTATCTGCTAGAACAACCCTATTTGTCTGCTGCAGATATTGCTGCAAAAGAAAATTTATCACTCACTCAAATGCAAGTTATTTATCAGAAAATTCAAACCCAGCCCATTTATCAAAGACAATTGCACACCTCAGATAATCGAGATTATTTTGATACGGTGAACAATCATTTTGCAAAAAATCAATACACGATTGTTTTTTTTGTTGGTTTATATTGCCCAGCACGATGCCATTTTTGTCCTAGCGTTGAAATACATGATAATGGATTTCGTGAACTTTTTGTTTTTGAAAGCCAAACCCCCGAGCGCAAAAAAATGGCGTTGGAAGACTTCGAAAGGTTGTTTGATCAATTGGCCGATCAACAAAACCAAGGAAAAAAAATTAATATCAAAATCTCGGGTGGACTGGAACCTTTTACTGATACAAAAACCATCCGCTGGATTTTAACACTCGCACGCCAACACAACATCAACACCACCATATTCACCAACGGCATGTTGCTAAAAATGAAAAAAAATCGAACATTGGCGCTGATGTGTGACAACTTACGCATTAGTTTGAGCACATCTGATGACGATAGCTTTAAGCAAGCCTATTTTGGCGAACATAAAAAAAATAAACCCATTATCACAATACATCAATTAGGGGATGCATTGGGTCAACTCATCACTGAACGTAACCAATCAGACTCCAACACACAGGTGGGTATTAACACCGTGGCTGGAGAATTCAATTTTCATGAATTACCGGCACTGGTGGATTTTATTGTGCACAAAGGCATCGACTATATGGAAATCAAAGGTGAATATTTCGAACAAAAAACAGAAACCTGGTTCAAACAATTAGAGCAATCACTTGAGGTCATTACCGCCCAAATGGTCAATAAAAAAATTGGCCGCACCACAATCAATATCACCGGCTCGCTCGGTCGACATAATTTTTATAATCGAGCACCCAGCGGTCTTTGCCGGGCGAGCGATCAGGCACGGCATAAAATGTTTATCAATCCTTTTGGTGAATGCACTCCAGTGCATTATTGGGCGTATCCCAATGGCGGCAAACAAGAAAGCAATAGTGAGTTTTGTGGCGCGCTCGATAGAAAAACCGGGTTAGCACAGGTCATCCAACAAGCGAACTCAATGAGCACCTTGCACTATTCAAAACTGAATCCATTTGAACTCATCCTATCATTGGAAAGTGAACGTCAACGCAAAGACCTCGAGTACGGCATTCCCGCAAACTTTAATCCTTATTTGCCTTCTGATATGCTTCATCTAGTTAAATAAAATAAAATGAGTCAACAAGCATGTTATATGAACTACGTTTTTATTATATCGCAGCAGGCAAGCGTGATGAATTTGTAAGAATAATGGACGAGCAAATCATTCCGTTTCAAATCCAACAAGGCATGAATATTCTCGGCAGTTTCATCGATCATGAGGATGCGGATTGTTATATCTGGCTGCGCAGTTATAACGATGAAAACGACAAACAAAAACTTTATGATAAAGTTTATGGCAGTGATACTTGGCAAAAGCAAATTCGACCGTTATTCGCTGATCTGTTAATTCGTGAAAAAACAGCGGTACATATGCTATCACCAACAAAAGCGATGCCGAACATAGTTTAACGATTAAAAGCGCCAACCAACGCCGTATTGAATGGCATAAAAACCGCCATCGTCAATATTTCGAAATATTTCAGCACCCAAGGTCACGAGCGTTGACGAATCAAAAACCAATGCAACTTCCAAATCCGATTGCAAACTGGTTTTTTTCAACCAACGACGACTCAGGGCCATGTTGCTACGAAGATTCAGCCATGCTTCCAGTCGCGCCCGAGGAAAACGATAGTTAAACATTTGAAAGCCACTCATGAAACTCAACGCTTTAAACGGATGATATTGATCAACAACCAAGTCATTCACTTTTTGCAGTTCATCACGCAAGCCTAGACTAAAGGCACTGCCAATATTCCAACGAGGATTAAAATGATAACGCAATTGAAAGCGTTTAATTAATGCGGACTGAGTAATAATGCGGGAAGTGTTATCATTCAAGGTATCCGCTAAATACCGCGATCGATGCATCATTAAATCTTGAATATATAAACTCCAATGATAATTGTCATAACTCAAAGATGTTTGTACCAGCGGGGGAGCTTCAGCGGATGCGTTGACCGGTGCAGCAATCGCCAATGACAAGGTGAAGGTGAAGGTGAAGTTGATAATCAATAAAAAACTGAAACAATCACAAAGAAATTTTTTTTTGCCACAACGCTTGATCAACACCCCAACCCCCAACCGAATAATTGTCTAAACCGGAATCTAAGTTTACCATGACTCCAAGCATGAATAAGCAAGGCTTTACCCCGTACTGCTCGCGGTTAAATAAGCTTACTATTTTAAACGCGGAGGTATCTATAAATTCTGATAGTAATTTTTATTCCGCCATTAAGGATTTTACAGTGGCCAATTTAAGGGAATAGCGTTAAGGTATGGCATCGAAAAAGGGCTTGAGTGTTGTTTAAAATAAATAGCTTGTGTAAACCCGAGTGTTTTACCAGGAATCAGAAATAGGGCTTTACGCAAGGCTTAGTCAATAATATCCTACGCACACAATCAACTATTTTAAAACACGCACAAGCCTGCTGTTGCAAGACCCTGAAGGATTCAGGGAAAGGCAAACCAAAACCATTGCTGGGAGGAGCGAGCACCAATGGGAGACGTGATAGCAACCAACCAAACCATTCTGGTGGTTGGCGGCGGGATTAGCGGCATATCTGCTGCAATCGAAGCTGCTGAATGCGGTAAACAAGTCATACTACTAGAAAAAAGTCCTAGCCTTGGCGGCCGGGTAAGTCAACTCCACAAATATTTTCCAAAACTCTGTTTTCCAAGCTGCGGTATCGAAATCAATTTACGCCGCATCAAAGCCAACAAAAACCTTCGTGTCATTACCATGGCGGAAGTCGCCAAAGTCACAGGGGACGCGGGTAATTATTCAGTCGAGGTGAAAATCGCACCGCGCTTTGTTAATGAAAAATGTACCGCTTGTGGTGATTGCAGCAATGCAGTAGAAAGCGAATTTGATGATGAATTCAACTACGGCCTAAAACAACGTAAAGGCGCATACTTGGTTTCCAATATGGCGTATCCACAACGTTATGTTATTGATCCACGCATGATCGGTAGTGAGGATGCAAACAAAGCCAAAGACGCATGTAAAGTGGGCGCAATTGATTTGCAAATGCAGGAAGAAAGCTTAACCATCAACGTGGGCGCGATTATTTGGGCCACGGGCTGGAAACCGTATGATGCAAAAAAAATCCAACCCTATGGTTACGACCGTTTCGCCAACGTGGTGACCAATGTGGAATTCGAACGCATGGCTGACGCCTTTGGTCCGACGGGAGGTAAAATCTTACGTCCTTCCGATGGCAAAGAAGCCAAAAACATAGCGTTTATACAGTGTGCCGGTTCACGTGATGAAAATCATTTGAAACATTGTTCACGAATTTGTTGCATGGCTTCACTTAAACAAACGACCTATGTGAGTGAACGTGAAGGTAAGTCCACCGTCTATTATATCGATATTCGTGCTATCGACCGTATTGATGATTTTTATCAAAAAGTACAAGCCGATGAGAATGTCAGTTTTATAAAATCCAAAGTGGCCAATATTATCGAAGATAAAGACGGCAACCCTATACTCAAGGGCGTGGATACCGAAGGTTATAACCGATATGAAAACCAGCATGACTTGGTGGTGTTAGCCACCGGCATGGAACCCAGCATTCCAGCGGATGCATTTCCCATGGATATTAAGATTAATGAAGAAGGTTTTATTGAAGCCGATGAGTCCAACGGCGCGATCTTCGCGGCGGGATGTTCGAGCGATGCCTTAGACGTTAATCGTGCGGTTCAACAAGCGACTGGCGCGGCCTTACGTGCAATTCAAGTCGTGAATAAAGTTGCTGGGATGGAGGGTTAAGCAGTGTCAGAAGCAGAAATGAAAATCGGCGCCTACTTATGCAAAGGTTGTGGCATAGGCGAGCGTCTGGATATGAGCGCCATCGCCATGATAACCGAGCGCGAAGCAAAAGCACATATTGTTAAAGAGCATGATTTTTTGTGCGGTGAAGAAGGCGTAAGTCTGATTCAAAATGATATTGATAACGAAGGTGTTAATCGTGTCGCTATTGGTGGCTGCTCACGCAGAGCCAAAACCGAAGCCTTTACTTTTGGTGATATCCCCGTCACGCGCGCTAATTGGCGTGAAGGTGTTATTTGGATTCGCCCCGATACCGACGAAGCGCGTGAAACCACCAATGATATGGCCGCAGATTATATTCGCATGGCTGTGGCTGAAGTGAAATTCATGCACAAACCCGAACCTAACGAAGAACGTGCGACTAACAATCGTCTGCTCGTCGTTGGTGGTGGTATTAGTGGCATGACTGCCGCTGTGGAAGCATCTAAAGCCGGGTATCCAGTGACCATCGTGGAAAAAACGGGAGCACTGGGCGGTATTGCCGCACAATTGCATAAACGTGTTCCTGAAAAATCACCATTTGCTGAGCCCGTTGACACCGGCGTTGCAGAATTAATTGCCGCTATTGATGCGGATAAAAATATTGAAGTTTGTTTGAATTCAACCTTAGCCAAAACCGATGGCGCACCGGGACGTTTCGAGGTCACCGTTGCTACCGAAAGTGGATCGACTGAAGAAAAAACTTTTGGCGCAATTGTGCAAGCGTCAGGTTTCACACCTTATGATGCCAATAAACTGCCCGAACTAGGTTATGGCAAATCTGCAGATGTCATCACACAACTTGAGCTTGAAAAACTAGTCAACGATGGTGCTGGTGATATTATTAAACGCCCATCGGACGGCAAACAAGTTAGCAGTGTTGCATTTGTGCAATGTGCCGGGCAACGCTCCGACAAAGAAGGTCACTTACCCTATTGTTCGGGTCATTGTTGTACCACATCGATTAAACAAGCGTTATATTTCAAACAATCCAACCCTGGTATCGACACCAACATTATTTATACAGATTTACGTACACCCGGTGCCGGAGGTGAAGATTTTTATCGTTCAGGTCAAGACAAAGGCGTGACTTTTACTAAAGGTAATGTGAGTGAAGTTTCAAGTGAAGGTGATAGTCTCGCCGTTAAATTCAAAGATTTAATTTTAAACGAAGACGCTCAGGAGAATGTCGACTTAGTGGTTTTAGCCACAGGCATGGTGCCAAACTCTGGCCCCAATATCGATTCAGAACTCACTGAGGAAGAAAAAAATGCCGAAGAAAAACCGATTTCGATTTTGAATCTGAATTATCGCCAAGGCAGCGACATGCCACAGTTGAAACACGGTTTTAATGATTCACATTTTATTTGTTTTCCTTATGAAACCCGTCGTACAGGTATTTATACATCGGGCCCCGTGCGTCGACCCATGGATATTTTCCAAGCTAAAGAAGACGCCACCGGTGCAGCACTAAAAGGTATTCAAGCCATTGAGAATGCCGCCTTAGGTCGCGCCGCTCATCCCCGCTCAGGTGATTTGTCGTTTCCCAGTTTTCAAAAATCCGGTTGTACACAATGTAAACGTTGCACCGTGGAATGCCCGTTCGGCGCTATCGATGAAGATGAGCAGCGTTACCCACAATTCAATGAAGCACGCTGTCGACGTTGTGGAACGTGCATGGGTGCCTGTCCCGTGCGAGTTATTAGCTTTAAAAACTACTCCGTCGACTCGGTCGGTCAGCAAATTAAAAACGTCGAAATGCCCGATGAATTCGATGAAAAACCAAGGATTCTTTTATTAGCTTGTGAAAATGACGCTTATCCTGCCTTGGATATGGCCGGTATGAATCGCATCGAATACAGTGCGTTTATTCGCATAATTCCCGTGCGTTGCCTCGGTTCGGTGAACTTGATTTGGATTACTGATGCCCTAAACAGCGGTTTTGACGGCGTTATGCTCATGGGTTGTAAAAAAGGTGAGAACTATCAATGTCACTTTGTTAAAGGTTCAGAATTAGCACAAATTCGTACCAGCAAAGTTGATGATACCTTACAAAGTTTATCACTGGAGCCTGAGCGCGTGGAAACCCACGAAGTTGCAATCACCGACATCGAACGTATTCCACAATTGATTAACGATATGGCGGCCACCATCGAACGGATTGGCATGAGCCCATTTAAGTTCTAGGAGCAAATAAATGAGCAATGGAAATACCGCATTAGCCGAAAAATATCGCAATAATTTTTTGCAAGAAGTCATAGCTAATGTCGAAGAAGGCGAATGGGTACGCATGTGTATGCAATGTGGCGTTTGTGCAGGCTCATGTCCATTAGGCAATGCCTGGGCGCATACACCACAAGAAATCTTCATGATGATACGCGCGGGTAAACGTGAAGAGGTTTTGACCTCAGACTCCATGTGGATGTGTACCTCATGTTACAACTGTATCGTGCGTTGTCCACGTAAATTGCCGATTACTCATATCATGCATGGCTTGGCGCATTATGCTGAACGCATGGGTTTGGCACCAAAAAACCAACCCACCCGTAAATTTGCTTTAGAGTTTTGGAAAAACTTAACAAAAACCGGTCGAGTAAATGAAACCAGTTTAGGTGTGAAGCTATATTTCATTGATGGTTTTGTATCCGGCATTAAAAAAGGATTAGCCGCTTTACCTTTGGGCTTACGCATGTTCAAAACCAAACGACTCGATCCCATGGCAATGATTTCCAGTTCTGGGTGTAAGGGCAAAGGCGACATCCACAAAATTTTAGCCAAGGCGAAAGCAATCGAAGACGCCAAGTTTCAATCGAAAAACGCTTAAGGAGCAAAGCATGTCAAAGAAACAATATTCTTTTTACCCTGGATGTTCTTCTGAGAAAAAAGGCTCAGCGTCAAACTACATGACCTCAGTGGACGCCATGTGTGATGTGCTTGATATTCAATTGAATGAAATTCCTGATTGGAATTGCTGCGGTGCTTCGATTGGTTATGCCGGTGGTGGTGAATTGCCTCGACTTGCATTGAATGCACGAAATCTTGCGTTGTCTGAAGAAGCGAATCCAGGACAAGATGTGGTCGCCACTTGTGCGGCTTGTTGGTTATCCGCACGT
>JAOUJM010000347.1 GCA_029883265.1 Gammaproteobacteria bacterium | reverse complement strand
TTTTTGTATCTTGCGCTTTGTTTTTGCAAGATACAATGAGGTGTAAAATGCATTATTACAACGAATTGAAACACTGACCTAATTTAAAGAAGTATCATTGGCTTGATATATGGAATAAGCGCGCCTGACCCTGAAATAAAATCTTATTGGTAGTACCCTTTCAAATTTCCTATTTGCACACGCTTCCCACATGGATAATAGCTTCGATTTTATAATAGTTGGTGGAGGAATTGTTGGTTTAGCAACAGCATATAAGTTGCAAAAAAAATTCCCAAACCTAAAACTACTGGTTCTTGAAAAAGAAGACCATCTTGCTGCACACCAAACCGGCAATAACTCGGGTGTTATTCATTCGGGTATTTATTATAAGCCGGGTTCCCGTAAGGCCAATAATTGTGTCGAAGGGAGAAAAGAGCTAGTTGCTTTTGTTAAAGAACATGGTATCTCACATGACCTATGTGGAAAAATTATTGTGGCTACCGATGAAAGTGAATTGGCACATTTGGATAAAATATACCAAAATGGTATTCAAAACGGCGTGGAAGAAACAGAATATATTACTGCTCAACAAATTAAAGAAATTGAACCCTATTGCAGTGGCATAAAAGGGGTGCGAGTGGGTTGTACTGGGATTGTTGACTTTGTGGCGTTGACCAACAAACTTGCTGAATTAGTCAGTATTATCAATCCAGGCTCAAAAATCTTAACGCAACATGAGGTGATATCGATAAAAAATGAACGCGATATTTCTATTGTAAAAACCTCAAAAGGAGAATTCATAGCTAAAAGAATAATATTTTGTGCTGGATTACAGGCTGATAGAATGGCTAGAAAGGATGGTATTAATCTTAGTGAACAGGTGGTTGGTTTTAGAGGTGACTATTACGAACTCACTGAAAAAGGGAAACATAAGGTAAAGCATCTCATTTACCCTGTCCCAAATCCTGATTTTCCATTTTTAGGCGTACATTTTACAAGAATGACCAATGGTGAGATTGAGTGTGGACCAAATGCAGTTTTTTCCTTCAAACGTGAAGGATACGGAAAAACTGACTTTGATTGGAAAGACACCTATGATGCTCTAAGTTACAATGGCACATGGAAGCTTTTATTGGGTAATATAAAGTTTGCCGCAAATGAATATAGAAGAGCTTTTTCAAAGCGTTTGTTTCTTGAAACATTACAAAAAATGATTCCAAGCCTAACTATGGAAGACATTAAACCGGGAAGAGCGGGTGTTAGGGCGATATTGCTTGCATCAGATGGCGATACCAGAGATGATTTTAGGTTTGAATATAAAGATAATAGCATTCATGTGCTTAATGCGCCTTCACCTGCGGCAACCGCTTGTTTAGCAATTGCCGAAGAAATCGTAAAAAATGTAGTCAAGCAATTCAAAATATAAGCTTTTAAGTTACTACAATAATTCTGATTGCATCCAATCTGAAATTGGCTGATTCAAGCCTTTTTGACAAGCTTTCTAATTGCCGTTCAAAAAATAGAACCTCGTCCTTGCGTACACTGGGATTAATCTTATGTAAAGCTTTAAGCCGATTAATTTCCTGTGTGAAAAATTGGTTTATTTGATGTTGGGCTTGCTTGATGATTGCCGGGACTTGTGCCTGGGCAAGACGCTCACCCGTTGACACCAGTTCTTTAATGGACGTTTTCTTCAGTTCAACGACCTGTTTTGCTATTTCTGAGGATACCGGCGACAGATATTGGTTAACTGTCTCATGATTTAAATCCGGATGTTCGCTATTCCCATGTTCGTCAAGAAAAATACGGATGATGGTCGGGGGTAGATAGCGGTTACTTTGTTGAACGTTATCGCTGTATGTGTCAAGAACATATAAGCTTTCTAAATATAATGCGCCTGGCGGCTTTGCTTGCTTGCATTTCATCGTACTTACTGACGCGTTTCCAAATTCACTGCTCACGACCCTATCGATCGCGTTGACCACTGTGGGATGTACCCAGGTAAGATAATGAAAATTCTCATTAGCTAGTGCGGTATTTCTATCATAGGTAATGATCATACCTTCATCGGCCAAGCCAGGGAATGGCGCAGTCATACGTTCACTAGGTTGAATCTTATAACTTCCTGTACGGTGATCCTCGATATCTACACCAAAACAATCAAAAATAGCATCCATGAAAAGTGGCAAGTCGGAATTCATATCTTCTTGCATCGCTTGTTGGATCAATTTGTTGGCGATGTCTGGCCGAAAGGAATTATATTCTAATAATTTATCCCTGCCCTGGTGCAAGGTTTCGTTAAGCGTTTGATTGGCATGTTGTGTTGTATTTATCAGCTGTGACAGCATTTCCTCGCTAAGACTGTGTTGGAGGACTTGTTTAAGTGCCGTATTCATCTGCTGAAATACCGCTTGACCCGCATGACAGGGTTGCTTAAACGCGTTCAGCCCCTGATGATACCAATGAAACATGACGGCCTGTGCGGTATGTTCAATATACGGGACATGAATTTGTATCGTTTCAGTCTGACCGATTCGATCCAATCTGCCGATGCGTTGTTCGAGTAAATCCGGGTTTAATGGCAGATCAAACAAGATAAGGTGATGAGCAAATTGGAAATTCCGTCCTTCACTACCGATTTCGGAACAGATAAGTACTTGGCTACCTTCATCCTGATTTGCAAAAAAAGCGGCGGACCGATCACGGGCGACTAGGTTCATATGTTCATGAAATACGGGCACATGCAATCCTGTCCGAATTTTTAATGTCTGAGCGATATCAAGCGCTGTTTGCATATTAGCAGTGATGACCAACACCTTTTCAGGTTTGAGTTGCTTTAAGCAATGATTCAGCCAGTCGATGCGTGGATCGATTTGTGTCCAGTGTGGATCCTCGGATGTTGCACTCACTTGGTACAATTGTTCCGGACAAAGCAGTAATTGTGGCTCTTGAACATCCGCAACTTCGAATGCCGTCAAACAGTCGCGATACAGTTGGGGTATCGTTAGCGGCGCAGCGATTAATTTTCTGGCTGGAAATCCTTTGATGGTTGCGCGTGTATTGCGAAATAAAATACGCCCCGTACCATGCCGATCAAGTAATAACGCGATTAATGTTTTTCGTGTCTTGTTGTTTTCTTCCGAGTTAATGGGGGTGTTTCTCAGGCAAGTCAGTAACCGTTGTGTATCTTCTTCTTGAATAATTGAAGACATCATTTGGTGTATGGCGTCATCCAGCGCTTCTCCATTAAGAAGCGCTTCTACTGCTTTGGCAAGTGGCTGATAAGATAGTTCTTCTTCAATAAAGTGGTCAAAATCGGCAAACCGATCTGGGTCAAGCAGTCGTAGACGCGCAAAATGACTGGCTTTCCCTAGTTGTTCAGGCGTAGCGGTCAGCAGAATCACGCCCTTGGTACGTGCTGCCAATTGCTCGATGATTGAATATTCCGGACTAACCTCACGCTCAGACCATTGCAAATGATGGGCTTCATCAACAACCAGTAAATCCCAGTCACCCGCTAGCGCCGCTTGCAAATGCTGTGGATTTTGTTTCAGAAAATCAAGACCGCAGAGTATCAGCTGTTCACTATGAAATGGATTTTCCTGATCGTCACTTTGTTTCAGGGTCGCATAGCGCACTTCATCAAAAATACTAAAATGAAGATTAAAGCGCCGTAGCATTTCTACCAGCCATTGGTGCACCAGTGATTCTGGAACAACAATCAGTATCCGCTTAGCATGTTCAGTTAATAACTGATGATGCAAAATCAATCCGGCTTCTATCGTTTTTCCTAAACCAACCTCATCGGCCAGTAGCACACGTGGCGCGTATCGATTTGCAACCTCATGCGCAATATAAAGTTGGTGTGGGATCAGGCTGGTTCGGCAACCGGTCAGCCCGTGAATCGTTGTTTGTGCTAGACGACTGCATTCCCGCAAAGCTTGGTAGCGAATCTGGAACCATTGATCAGGATCAATATGGCCATTGAGCAGGCGCTCAGTTGGGCGGCTGAGTTTAAGGAAATGCGCTAAATGCTGCTCAGTCAGTTCCTGTTCGTTGCCATCTTGATCGGTACCGATA
>JAOUJM010000098.1 GCA_029883265.1 Gammaproteobacteria bacterium | reverse complement strand
TGGTGGTAATACTAAGAATAGTGGCGGCGGAAATAATAACTCGGGTGGTGGCAATACTAAGAATAGCGGTGGCGGAAATAAAAACTCGGGTGGTGGCAATACTAAGAATAGTGGCGGCGGAAATAAAAACTCGGGTGGTGGCAATACTAAGAATAGCGGTGGCGGTAACTCCGGTGGTGGAGGTGGCAAGGGTAAATAATTAGAAAAATCTGTTTACCTAGATCAGAAAACACAATAACTAAATTTCAATATTAGTTATTGTGTGCGCTAAGCAGTTTAAAACGCCATCGCCAATTGAATTGCAAAACTGAACTGATCTTGCACAACTTGACCATTGTCGCGATAAACTGGGTTTTGTGATTTCGAATAAATAAATTCATGACGCAATGTTGATAGACGATTGAGTTTGTAACTATGAGTAAGCGTAATAAATCCTGCTTTTATGTTTCCATAAATCCCAGTATTGCCATCACTAATAAATTCACTGCGCAGGGATAATGCGTGTTTATTTATAGACAGTTTCAAATATCCAGCCAAGGCAAAAGCTTCGTCATCACGCCAAGCTAATTCATCATAGATTTGAAAAAGGTTTGCGGTACCGCCAATTTCAATCCAAGAAAATTGTTGATAGCCACTTAAGTCTAGCAATAGAATTTCATCGTCAGTTAACATGGCATTTAATTTAATAAAACTGTTTGAACGATAATCCCATTGCATACCTGAGGCCCAACTGCTGCCATGAGGTCTTTCAATGCCATTAAGTTCCATATAAAACTGTAGTGTTCCCAGTTGGAAGAGTGTGCGTACACCTGGATAATAAAAAGAATGAGACTGGCTTAGGGCGCTATGCAAAATGTGATTATTCTGATTGCTCAGTGCCGATTCTAAACGAAGTTTTGATTGTAACTGGCCAATTTGCCATTGCCAGTTTGTGGTTCTATGCAAACTTATCCATGCGTATTGCAAACCGATATCAATGGGCGAATAGGGAGAAACCGCAGCGTTGTAGCCAAAACGTTCAAGTACGCCAAGCCCCAAATGGGCGCTAACTCGGTTGGAATCGATTGGTTTGAATTGTGTATGCAGCAGCGCAGTTTGAATACCTGCGCCAAGGTTTTCACCAGTGGCACGGGTGTGATTTAAAAACTGAAAAGTGGAAGCCAGATCGACACGCCATTCTGTATCTACATCAGCGAGCTTTGCCGATGCCGCAATGGGAGCCAATAGAAAGAAAGCTAGCAAAAATGTAATTTGTAATAATAATCTCATAGTCCATGCACCGCTGGTAAAATATAATTCATTATCATTTCTCTTGAAGGCGAGCCCATATTGTAGTTGTTGGCCGTAAAAACAATAACCAATTGCAAATCTGGCATAATCCAAATTTGTTGACCGCCATTGCCGGAGGCATATATTGCTTTGGTTAATGGAAAGCTTGCATCATCCGGCTCAAAAATCTGATGCCACCAAAAGTTTCCATAGAAATTAAAATAAGGTGTGTGGAGTTGATTCATCCATTGCGAACTCACCACCGATTGTCCTTGCCAATCGCCATTGTTTACAACCAATAAACCGAGTTTTAGCATATCCCGTGGACGAAAATAAATATGGCCGCTGGCTTCCGTGCGACCGCTACCGGTTGAGGTCCATTGATAATTGGAAATGCCTAATTTTGAAAATAAATGCTCTTGTGCAAAGTTCTGTAAACTCATATGGCTACTATTTTCGATCATTCGAGCAACAACTTGCACACCACCGGTGCAATAAGAAAAATTATTTCCGGGGTCTGAGACCATTGGCAAATCTAATATAAACTTAACCCAGTCATCATGACGATACATTTTTGCTTCATTTCCCGGCGATAAATCCCACCAATCGTTACAGGCAAGGCCATTGCTCATATTGAGCATATGTTTTAACTGAAGACGTTCTTTATCGTTTGAGCCATGGTCGAATTGACCATAGTAGCGTTGGAAATGAGCATAAACTTCATCATTCAAGTGCAATAATTGTTGATCAATGGCAATACCTGTTAATAGGCTGGTAATACTCTTAGTCGCAGACCTCAAGTCATGTAAATCATTACGCTGCCAACCTGCAAAATACTCTTCAAGAATTAAATCATTATTGATCGCTACTAGAACACTATCAATGCCAACGAATTGTTCTTGGCGGATAGCATTCAGCAAATCTTCAAGTCGAGAGACGGTTACTGCATGAGTGCTGGCATTTTCGACATTGATATTGTCAGCGAATAGTTCCGGGGGTTGATAAACATAGGGAGTTTTATCGAGCAGCCGTTCATTTTCCACATTGCACGCTTGCAGTGAAATTAGAAGAAAAAAACAATAACTAATAAAACGAAAAGCGTTCATCCGATAAATTATAGTTGTCATTATTGGTGTAAGCGCAAGTATAACACTCATCAAGAATGCTGTCATCCAAGCCAAAGCGAGCATTCAGTTCGGGCGAAAAATTCTAAGTCCGCCGCTGATACATATTACATTGCTACATAAGCCGAAACACAAGATTCAAGTTTATCGTAGTAGTGCGAAAAGCAATAGAAGAATGATCACAAACTGTATGAGTGCGACACTTTTCCAGAACAACATTGGATGTTTTTCAATCAAGGCTTGATGATCCTGCTTGATCAATGCGTGGTTCGGTTTGCTAATATCCATTTGAAATTCAGATAGTGTGGCATAGCGACGATTCGCTTTGATGCGAACACATTTTTCCAATGCAGCGTCGACCCAGGCAGGAATCGTAGGGTTATGATATTTTGCCGGAACATAGTTGACGCGTTTCAAGTTTCTAAGACTTAACGGTTTTCCGTAGGGTAGGTGACCAGTTAGCATTTCATAACATAAAACGCCTATGGAAAAGATATCCGACAAATGTGTGCCCGGAACACCTTCGAATAATTCTGGCGCTGCATAGTCAATGGTCGCAATTGGAAAATTCTGTTCGAATGGTTGATGAGTTTCTTCGATCCCCGCAATTTTTGTTGAGCCGAAGTCAATAATTTTTACTGTACCATTACGATCTATAAGAATATTTTCTGGCTTTAAATCTTGATGAACCATTTCCAAGCGTTGAAAGCAACGCACCCCTCGAATGATCTGTTGAATAATGTTGCGAACTTCTTGCAAATCCGGTTGAGGATGATCATTCATCCACTGACGCAAACTTTGTCCGTCCACATATTCAGTTAAATAATACAAAAAACGTCGTTGATGCGGCGGATCAACTATTTTTAACACATGAGGACTGTTAATGCGTTTACCGATCCACTCTTCATTAAGAAATGCTTCTATATAGTCTGCATTATCATCAAAATTAACCGATGGTGTTTTCATTACCACTTGTTCATTGTTTTTTTTATTCTGCACAAGATACACTTGAGAGCGTTTACTTGCATGAAGTTCACGAATTATTAATAAATCATCAATCACATGCCCGCTACTCAAGGGTGGTGGAAACGGTAATTCAATCAGTTTTTGATAAAATGATTCATCTTGTTCATCGGGTAGTTGTTCAATGATACACACTTGGCAGGTTGCGTTGTCGTTGCTGCCATTGGTTAAGGCCAATGACATAATCTCGCGTGCGGCCTTGTCGGGATTATCACGATTGCCTTGCAAAAGGCGAACTATGTCTTTTGCATGTACAAAGTCAAAAACACCATCGGTCGCTAAAAAATATAAATCTTGTTTTTGCAAAGAAACTTTGCGGTAGTCGATTTCAATATTTAAATCAGCGCCCATGGCACGAGCGAGAAAGGAACGTTCGGCACCTGCCCAGGTTTTATGATCACGGGTGAGGCGTTCAAAATCATTATTACGCAAACGATAGATTCGAGAATCGCCCACATGAAAAATATGAGCGGTGGTAGATTTCAATACCAAGGTGCTCATGGTGGTTAACATGCCTTGTCCCGAATGATCATAACGTGCACCTTGGCCATAGAGCCAACGGTTAATCGCACCCAGTACTTTTTGTGCTGAAGTTTTAACAGTCCAGGTTTCAGGTGTGCTGTAATAATCGTGCATAAACGCACGCACGCAAGTCTCACTGGCCTCGCGACCACCGCTGCTACTGCTAACGCCATCCGCAACAATTAAGCTAATGCCTTTGGTGTTTAACAAATCCGTTGATGGTACACGGATACCACAACAATCTTCATTAACTGCTTTAAGGCCCTTGTCACTGGCTTGGCCGGCGAGAATGGAAAGTGTACTCACACCTATTCCTATACCAATAAGATACCGCCCTAGGGATGGTATCGGTTAATGTGTCTGAGAATTAGTGTACTTCAATCACTTGTACAGTACCATCGGCTAAGGTTTCAGTCATATGCCCCTTGGGTTCTTCAAGAAACAAAAATACAAACACCAGTGTCAATACCGCTGCTGCAGCAATGACCAAGAAAAAGACCTGGGCTGAAACAAACGACAAAACCGTAAGAAATACCACGGCCCCTACGTTTCCATAGGCACCTGTCATGCCGGCGATTTGCCCAGTTAAACGACGTTTGATTAATGGCACCATTGCGAAAACCGCGCCTTCGCCTGATTGCACAAAAAAGGAACACATCATTGTCACCATAACAGCAATGGCAATTGGCCAACTTGCATCGATTTGACTCATTAATCCATAACCAAAAATTAAGCCGACCAGGAGAATCATCATGGTTTTGCGACGACCGAATTTATCACTGAATAAACCACCACTAGGACGTGCGACCAGATTCATAAAAGCAAAACCTGATGCCAACATACCGGCCATCACTGGCGACAGTTGAAAGGTATCGCTAAAAAACAAGGGCAGCATAGACACTACTGCGAGTTCAGAACCGAAAGTTACAAAATAAGCCAAATTTAAAGTGGCAACTTGTTTGAATTTATATTGGTCAATCTCAGGCACTTGGTTTTCAAATACGGCGTGGTTAGTGCGGACGATGTGAAACGTTTGGTAAATAAACAATGTGATGAGTATTCCATAAATCATAGTAGCGATATTGTTTGTTATGAAGCTTAAATTGGCGGGCCCGAGTTTCCATGTGAGTAATGCCAACGCTAGATAAAGCGGTGTGTTCATTATGATGTATAAAAACAAATCGCCTTTGCTACTAACTTCCATGGCACCGGCTTTTTTAGGTTTGAAATAAGTCGACCCTTTAGGTGTATTTCGAACCGATGCATAAAAGATAAAAGAATATACCAGGGCAAATACACCCGTGAGGGCAATTGCATAACGCCAACCATTCTCGCCGCCAAATGCCAACGCAATCGTTGGTAGTGTTAAAGCTGCAGCCGCCGATCCAAAATTGCCCCAACCGCCATAAATGCCTTCAGCTAAACCGACTTGTCTTGCCGGGAACCATTCGGCAATTAATCGGATTCCAATGACAAAACCTGCACCAACAAAACCCAGTAGAAAACGCAAAACGGCTAATTGCGTGTAGTCAGTGGCAAAAGCAAACGCAAAACAAATAAAACTCGATATCGCTAATAATCCTGAATAGATGATGCGAGGACCATAACGGTCAACTAACATTCCAATGATAATTCGTGCAGGAATAGTCAGTGCCACATTGAGAATCAGTAAGGCTTTAACTTCCTGATCACTTAATAAAAAGGTCTCACGAATGGTGGCCATCAATGGAGCATGATTAAACCAAACAAAAAAGGATAGGAAGAAAGCAAACCAAGTCAGATGCAATGTTTTGGTTTTTCCCGTGAATGAAAATATATTGAGTTTGTCTTGTGTCATGCGTGCTTCTCTTAAATTAGTGTTTAAAACGCGCATGGCAATGTCTATGCCATACACCTAACTGACGGTTTTTTATGTGGTTGAGAATGATGCAGGCATTATTTTTAAAAAATAATGCGCGAATGCAGTGCGTTAAAAACATTTCCCGCACCAGTTGCAATCAAATTGACGAAGCCTAGCAAAATTGTTTAGAACAAAAAATTTTCGCACTTAAATGAATCAAGAATTCTTAACCATGGCGATAGTAGTGCGTGCTGATATCGCGTGAGACCCATTATGGTGCGTAATTATGTGTGAAATACAACAAGTGTTAATTCTTATATAAAAAAAACCAAAAAATAATAATAATAACAAATAGTTATAAATTATTTTAAAAATCAAATTATATGGCACGCGGTTTGAAATAGGGGGTGAAAGCATAAACTTTTTATGGAGTAGGTATGAGAGAGAAGTTGGTTTTAGTGGGCAACGGCATGGCAGGTATGCGCACGATTGAGGAGTTACTTGAAATCGCTCCAGATCAATATGACATTACCGTTTTCGGTGCAGAACCTTATGGAAATTATAATCGAATTCTATTGTCGCCTGTTTTAGCTGGTGAAAAAACGATTAATGACATTATGCTCAATGATGAGCAATGGTATAAAGAAAAAAATATCACCTTACATAAAGGTCGGTGGATTACTGAAATAGACCGAAAAAATAAAATTGTGAAAACTGCGGACGGACTTGAAGCAGCTTATGATCGTTTATTACTGGGGACGGGTTCGAATCCTTTTATTATTCCTGTGCCGGGTTCAGACTTGACTGGGGTTATTAGTTTTCGTGATATAGCAGATGTTGATGCGATGTTAGATGCATCAACCTCTAAAAAACATGCCGTGGTGATTGGTGGCGGTTTATTAGGTTTAGAAGCGGCCAATGGTTTGAAGCTACAGGGCATGAGTGTAACAGTCGTGCATATCACCAAAACCTTAATGGAGCGTCAGTTAGATAAAACCGCTGGCAAAATGCTTCAGCAATCTTTAGAAGCACGCGGACTTCACTTTTTAATGGCTCATGAAACCGAAGCCATCATAGGTGAAGATCGGGTTAAAGCGGTGCGGTTTAAAAATGGTTTGGAAATCGCGGCTGATTTGGTGGTCATGGCGGTGGGTATTCGTCCCAATATTGATTTGGCCAAAAGTGCAGGAATATATTGTGAACGTGGTGTCGTCGTCAATGACACTATGCAAACCTATGATCCTAGCATTTATGCCGTCGGTGAATGTGTGCAACATCGTGGACAAGCTTACGGTTTAGTTGCTCCCTTATTCGAACAAGCAAAAGTTTGTGCCAACCACTTAGCAAAATATGGAATCGCCCGCTACGAAGGTTCAGTCACATCGACCAAACTAAAAGTCACCGGTATCGATTTATTTTCCGCTGGTGATTTTCTTGGTGATGATGATTGTGAAGAGATCATCCTACAAGACCCTGCAAGCGGTGTTTATAAAAAATTAGTATTGAAAAATAATAAAATAAAAGGCGCTGTTATGTATGGCGACACGATTGATGGTGCCTGGTATTTTCAATTATTGCGTGATGGTACCGATGTTAGTGATTTTCGTCAGAGCTTAATGTATGGCAAATCACACTTAGGTGATTCCGGACACGGTGGTCAAGACGCGGCTGCCGCCATGAGTGATGATATGGAAGTGTGTGGCTGCAATGGCGTATGCAAGGGTGACATTGTCAAAGCCATTAGTAGCAAAGGTTTGTTCACGCTTGACGATGTTCGTTCACACACCAAAGCTTCAAATTCCTGTGGTTCGTGTACTGGGTTGGTTGAACAAATTCTTGCATCCACTTTAGGCGGTGACTATTCTGCTGCAACAAAAGCAAAACCCGTATGCAAATGTACTGATCATAGTCATGAAGAAGTCCGCCAAGTAATTAGAGAAAATAAGTTAATTACAATTCCATCGGTATTTCAATTTATGGAATGGCGAAATAAAGATGGTTGCCATGTATGCCGTCCAGCGGTGAATTATTATCTGCTTTCAAGTTGGCCTGCTGAATGTACCGATGATTACCAATCCCGTTTTATTAACGAACGTGTTCACGCCAATATTCAAAAAGATGGCACATATTCAGTAGTACCTCGTATGTGGGGTGGTATTACCAATCCCACAGAATTACGTGCGATTGCAGATGTGGCGGAAAAATTTTCCGTACCCACGGTAAAAGTCACCGGTGGTCAGCGCATTGATTTACTCGGTGTGAAAAAAGAAGATCTACCGGCTATGTGGAAAGACCTGAATGCTGCAGGCATGGTGTCTGGTCATGCCTATGGAAAGTCTTTGCGTACTGTAAAAACCTGTGTTGGTAAAGAGCATTGTCGCTTTGGCACACAATTTTCGATATCCATGGGCGCTCATTTAGAAAAAATGACATGGGGTTCATGGATGCCGCATAAATTTAAAATGGCTGTGTCAGGTTGTCCGCGCAATTGTGCCGAGGCAACAATAAAAGATTTTGGAATTGTCGCGGTTGAATCCGGTTGGGAATTACATGTGGGAGGTAATGGTGGTGTTAAGGTTCGCGCTACCGACTTGTTATGCAAGGTCAAAACCGATGAAGAAGTGGAAGAATATTGTTATGCCTTTATTCAACTTTATCGTGAACAAGCGCATTATCTCGAACGCACTGCACCCTGGATCGAACGCGTAGGTTTGAGCTATGTCACTAAAACCATTGTTGATGATGAGCAACAACGTAAAGCGTTAGCGCAACGTTTTCTTGAATCACAAACTTATGTGCAAAATGATCCGTGGCGAGAACGTGCCAGTGAAGGTGTGCATGAACACGAATTTAAACCACTAGCAGTTATCGCTGGTTAAGCAGTCGAGGTAGTAAAGAATGCCAAAATTTATTGAAGTCGGTCTTTTGGAAGATATTCCACAACTAGGATCACGAGTGATCGAAACTGATCAGGGACGAATCGCTATTTTTCGCACCTCAGATGATGAAGTGTTTGCTTTGGCTGATGCCTGTCCACACAAAGGTGGGCCGCTATCACAAGGTATAGTGCATGGAAAACGTGTGACTTGTCCGATGCATAACTGGGTGTTTGAGTTGCAAAGTGGTGAGGCAGTAGCGCCCGATGAAGCTTGTGCTGCGCGATACCCCGTGCAATTAGAATCCGGAAAAATCTATTTGTCATTGGAAAAATAAAGCAACGAGGATAGCGCATGTTATTTGGTCGAGCACAGAAAAACCCAATCAATCTTCCTGGCAAAGATGCTGAAGTAGTGAAATGGGAATATACTACTTGTGGTTATTGTTCCACAGGATGTTCAATCGAAGTGGGTGTTAATTCAGAGGGACAAGGTGTGCGCGCTCGCGGTGTCGGCGGTGCGGATGTTAATCGAGGCAAACTTTGTTTAAAAGGCATTTTTGAACACGAATTATTTACCTCGGCAGGACGTGGCGAACAACCATTAATGCGTGAGAAAACCTTTGATGCCTATGAACCCGTATCTTGGGATGAAGCATTAGATAAAACAGCCGCCGAGATTAAACGCATTCAGGAAAAATATGGTCGAGATAGTTTTGCTATTGTGTCCACTGGACAAATTCTTACGGAAGAATTCTACACCTTAGGTAAACTTGCACGCGGCGTTATTGGTACTAATAATTACGATGGCAATACCACCTTGTGCATGGCTTCGGCTGTTTCTGGTTATAAACGTTCGTTTGGTTCTGATGGTCCACCGGGTTGTTATGATGATTTTGAACATACCGATTGTTTAATAGCCTTCGGTTCCAATTTGCCAGAACAGCATCCTGTGATTTATTGGCGTTTACGTCAAGCATTAGAGAAACGTAAATTTCCTATAATAGTGGTTGATCCTCGCGTCACCATGTTTGCACAATACGCCGATATGCATTTACCAGTGACGCCGGGCACCGATGTGGTGTTATTGAATAGTCTCGCGCATGTGATTCTTGATGAAGGATTGGAGGATACGACATACATTCATAGCAATACCAGTGGCTATGATGAGTTTGCCAAGCTAGTCGCTCAGTACGATCCTGTGGTAACGCAAAAAATCTGCGGTATCGATGAAGACACGATTCGTAATGTTGCACGTTTGTATGCAAAATCCAATCAAGCCATGTCAATTTGGACCATGGGTATCAATCAAAGCACTCATGGTTCTGATGGTGTGGTTGCTATTAATAACTTAAATTTGATTACCGGCAATATAGGTAAAAAAGGCGGTACCAGTTTATCCATCACCGGGCAGTGCAACGCCATGGGTACGCGTGAATGGTCCTCATGTTCGGGTTTGCCTGGCTACCGTGCATTGGAAAAAGAAAAAGATCGTGTAGATATTGCCAAGTTTTGGGGAATCGATCCTGAGTTTTTTCCAAAACAACGGGGTTTGTTTCAGACTGATATATTTCCAGCCATTGAAACTGGACAAATTAAAGGCTTGTGGTTGATAGCAACGAATCCCATGACTTCCATGCCAAACACAGCACGTATTCGAAAAACATTCGAGAAACTCGAATTCTGTGTGGTGCAAGATGCTTATCAAGATGTAGAAACGACGGAGTATGCCCATGTGTATTTTCCAGCGGGTTTGTGGGCAGAAAAAGAGGGCTGCATGACCAATACCGAGCGTCGTGTTAATTTTATAAGCAATGTATTAAAACCACATGCGAACTCAAAACCTGATTTATGGATTTTTAATGAA
This sequence comes from Gammaproteobacteria bacterium, assembly GCA_029883265.1. Taxonomy (GTDB): domain Bacteria; phylum Pseudomonadota; class Gammaproteobacteria; order S012-40; family S012-40; genus JAOUJM01. Next base: position 5,256 of record JAOUJM010000098.1, on the reverse strand, counting down.
ATGGCAAAAAGGTTCGATCAAGGGAAAAAAATTAAATTCCCAGATAGTGCCAAAGAAGTATTTGATGAAATGCGAGAATTATCCAAAGGCCGTTTTCTCGATATTTCAGGGATGACACATGAAAAAATTAAAGCCAGTCGTGGTATTCAATGGCCCATGAGCGACGGCGCAGACAGTGGCTCTGCACGATTATATGAAGATGGAAAGTTTCAGCATGCGGATGGAAAAGCAAAATTAATCCCATTGAATTTTATTGATAATAATGAAAAACCTGATGAGGAATATCCGTTTTGGTTGAATAGCGGCCGTGTCGTCGAACATTTTCATACGCGTACCCGCACAGGAAAAATTGGCAATTTGAATAAATTCAGTCCAACCCCTTATATGGAAATGAATCCCGATGCAGCACAAGAACTTGGTGTTGAACATATGAGTTATGTGCGTTTGGTTTCGCGTCGGGGTGACGCCGTGGTGTTAGTGCAATTAACCCAACGCGTGCCTCGCAATATGGTATTTATTCCGTTTCATTTTCATGAATGTGTTAATCGTTTGAGTCTGGGTTTGCTTGATCCTTATTCTCGCCAACCAGCATTTAAACAATGTTCTGTGCGTATAGAGAACGTCAGTCAACAAGAAGCTGCCGCCGTAGTAAATAAAGCGGCGCGTGCATTCTAGCTAAGGTTTCGGAGAAAATATTTATGTATGAAGTTAGAGATGATGAGCCAGGATATGCGTTTGTACCCGATGTAAAAACGCCGGAAGTGAATCAATGGGGTAGAGCCATTGAAACCACTCAAGCGGCTGAATTACGCGGACAAAGTTTAACAATCAATGGCGACGAAGCTGTTAGTGAAAATCCAAACCGTTATAAGCAACACGGCTTTCATTTTACCGCAGATAACTGCATCGGTTGTCACGCTTGTGAAGCCGCCTGTAGTGAGAAAAATGATTTACCTGCGCATATTAGCTTTCGTTCGGTTGGTTATCTCGAAGGAGGGACCTATCCCGCCTATAAGCGTCTCAATATTTCCATGGCTTGTAATCATTGTGATAATCCCGTGTGCCTAAAAGGATGTCCCACTCGCGCTTATACAAAATTTGCTGAATATGGTGCAGTATTGCAAGATCCCGATATTTGTTTTGGCTGTGGTTATTGTACCTGGGTTTGTCCCTATAACGCGCCGCAACTTGATCCTGTCAAAGGTGAAGTTTCAAAATGTAATATGTGCGTGGATCGTTTGGAAGTTGGCTTAAAACCCGCGTGTGCTTCTGCTTGTTTAGGTGGAGCATTAGATTTTGGTATTATTGAATCCAAGCCAGAGAATCGTGAGCAAGCAAAATTACGAATTCCAGGTTTTCCAACACCTGAAATTACTAATCCAAATATTCGTTTTCAACAAACTCGATCATTACCGCGTGAACTGACGCGCATTGATACCCAACCAATAAAGTATCAACGTGACGAACAAGGTCTAGGTGAATATAAAGTCAAGCCGATTTCCGCAGATAGCAATAAGGCCTGGAGTCTGCGAAATTTGCGTTCACGCGAAGACCCCTTGGTCTTGTTTACCTTAATATCCCAACTTGTGGTTGGAGGGTTCACAGCTATTTTTGCACTCCCTTTGTTTGGTGTCGATAGTCTAAGTGCGAGTTCAAATCCAACAACGTTTGCAATCACATTACTATGCATGATGCTTATGCAAAGTTTTGCTTTAGCGATTTCAACCATGCACTTGGGTAAGCCGCATCGATTTTATCGTGCATTTAACAATATTAAATATTCTCCTGTGAGTCGCGAAGTGGCTTCTTTAGCTGTGTTTTTTAGCTTATTTATGACTTATCTTGCTAACCATTTTTTTGGTTCGCTGTTATGGTCTATGCAAACCAGTCAAACCCTAGGACTCGCGCTTGGTAGCTTGAGTGTTTTTACTGGTTTAATATTTATTTATGCCATGCATAAAATCTATCGCATTGAAGCTCGACCCTATTGGAATCATTGGCAAGTGCTAACATCATTTTTTGGTAGTGTATTAAGTTTGGGCGGATTATTTGTTGGTGCGATTTTTTCATTGTCTCTCTATCTACAAGGTGAAAACAATGGCGCGCTTCTATCGTTATTAGCCTGGCCAGTGTTCATTGGCTTATTGATGGAATCGGCGGGTATCTATTTTCATAAAAGAGATATGAATAAGGCCGAGGGTGAAGGCTTAGCCGCGTTAAATGTGCAACATAGCCAATTCGGCTTAAGTCATCGTTTTCGCAATATCAGTTTTATTGTTGCCATGACAGGATTTATCACACTGGCCAACGTTGAATTAACGAGTGGTTTGACTTTCGTATTTTGGTGTGGTTTGTCAGCTTTAGTTGTAGCGGCAAGCACAATCGGACGTGCCATGTTTTATGTAATGGTGATTCCAACAACCATGCCCGGTGCATTCTTTTGGCGCAATGAGGGTTTTCAAACACATGCACGGGAAAGTGGTCTGGCCGCTATGCCACAAACCGGTGTATTGCCAAAGACCGATTATCATCACGAGCAATTGCAACGTGCAAAAGATGATATTAGAAATGAATTAACGACTTTGAGACAAAAAGGGTTGTTTAAATTTCTAAAACTGCGTTGGCAAAAACGATTCAAGTCTGTGGTGAGTCAGGCATAAACAATACGTTCTAGAAAAACCTAACCTCGACAAACGAGGTTAGGTTTTTGTTTTCTTGTTATTCCGCAAAGTCCAAAACATCTTGAACAGCTGCAATTCCTTCGCGAGCACACGCACCATCGATACTTTGTTTTTCTGTTTTGCCTGGAGGTGCACCCGAAACGCCGATAGCGCCTATGATTTTTCCTGCGGCTTCAATGAAAACACCACCGCCAACGAGCAGAGCACCAGGATTGTGTTGTACTTGATTGGGAATACGACCGGCCTGGAGCATTTCAGCTAAATCACCTGTGTGCTGACGAAAACTATTAGCCGTCCAGGCTTTTCGAAATGCAGTTTCGGGGGTATGGGGCCCCGCAAACCGATCCCGTAACATCACTTGCTCATTGCCACCACGATCAACCACCGATACAGCAACGGAATAGCCTTTTTTTCGACAAGATTCTATTGCAGCCCAGGCGGCGTTCGACGCGGCTTTCAAATTAAGACTATGAATTTGCTCCAGGCCAGCGATTTTGTCACTATTCGCGAATAAGTGATTACTAAAACACAGGCTTGCCATACTAACTAAAATCAATATTTGTAATCGCAACATTTTTCCATCCTAAAATGAAAAAAGTATGACAATAGTCTAGGGAAAAAACTATCGAGAAAAAGACAAATTTAGTTCGATGCCATAAATTGGCGTGGCGATAGACCAAGGCATTGACGGAAACGGTAACTAAATGCACTACTACTGTTATAACCTAAATCAAAAGCGATTTGGGTAATGCTATGATCGGCTCTCAAGCGTTCGATGGCTAAATTAATGCGCCAATGTTGTTTCCATTGTTCCAAACCCATGCCAAGATGTTGTATGAAATTGCGGTGAATAGTACGTGTGCTGGTGTGAAGTTGTGCGGCCCAATCTTTCAATTGACGTGAATCATCGGGTGATTGAATCAGCGCGTTGGTAATTTTTTGTATAAACCGATTTTCACTTAATGGCAAGGCCAGCGGCGAAGTGTCTAGTTGATGTAATTGTTGCTGTAGCAACCTGATTAAACGACCTTCAGCTGAACCAGGTTGATAGAATTCTGAGAATTCACTTGCTTCATCGATGAGTCGAAGTGAATTTAAATTAATTTGCAAGGGTCGAGTATCTTGTATCAGCGTCTCGCATTGTGCAGATTCCGCAAACACGGATAAATAGCTTGCTGCGGTTTTGCCAATTACTTCATGTTGAATATTTGGTGGAATCCATAAGGCCATATTCGGTAATAGAAACCATGCACGAGAGCCCTGTTTCACGATTAAGTGTCCCTGACTGGCATAAACCAATTGACCACGGCAATGTGAATGAGCAGGGATTTGATGCGGAACCGAAATACGACCAGGTGCCACTACAATGGGACGTTGAGTATCGCTTAAATCACCTTGACTAGAACCGCTATGTGTTTGCATAGTTTGAACTGTGTAAAAAAGTTAATCACAGTATATGCAATAATATTAAGGAAGAAAAATCCTATTTAGAAACCACCAAGTTTTAAGTCCATGGCAAAACCGAGTCCATGCAGTTCTGAAGAATTTAAATTGTTTTGAGCAATACCGTCAACGAATCGGTAGTTTAGTCCCATGCCAAGGCGCAAATTGGCGAGTAAATTCAAATTCAGCATCGCTGTTGACTCGAAAACGATTAGGCCATCATAGAATTGGGTCGATAAAGCGCCATTTTTCAAACCACCATAGCCCATGAAAATCTGAAACGAGGGATGAATCAGGCTGGCAGGGCGATGCATGTAACCAAGATTCACCCCAGCATAGGTCATGTGGTGAGCGCTAATCCCAATGGTTTTACTCGTGGAATATCCCGCTAACCCCATGGTCAGTCGGTGATTAATAACGCTGACTAATTGACCACCAACTAGATAATTCAAATCATTCTGTAGTGAGGTGATGCGTAAATTAGGACTGAGATAAATACCAAAACTCGAAATACCAGCACCAAATGCAGTTCGTGTTTCTGCCATGCCGTTACGGCTATAGCTCAAGCCCATGCAGGATAAAATTAGAAGCAGTGAAAGTGTCAATGAATGTTTTGCCATAGTGGCAAAACATCTACAATTTTCATACCATGGACTAGATGTTGCGTAATTCTGTTACCGCGCTGCCTAACACGACATCGCCACGAATGCTTAAATAGTCAATGGATACATTTGCTGCTGCAGTGAGTGTAGGCATGGTGAAAATAATATCATAACGCTCACCAGGACCGATTAGCAAAACATCTGTCGAAACAGCATTTGTTAAAGGGCGTCCATCGGATGCGTGGATGGTAAAGCTTGTACCACCCAAAGAAAAATTTGCAGGTTGATAGCCGAGATTGACCAAACGGATTAACACTTGCTGGTTGGCAGCTGCACTCACAACGACTGAATCGTCGCTGAGCAAATCACTACCATCCTTGCCATTAATTAAAAAATAATTTGGGCGATGGCGTACCGTGTTAGCACCACTGGCTGCCATGGGACTGCTGCTATGCCAGCGACTATCGACCGTATGCAATTGCCAAACATATTCCACATCGAAACTTGGACCAGCTAGCCATAATACATTT
>JAOUJM010000097.1 GCA_029883265.1 Gammaproteobacteria bacterium | reverse complement strand
AATCGCAGCCATAATAGGAGTGCGCCGATTTTTACCACGCGCATCTATGTTCACACCGTACGTCAGTAAAGCTTGGCATATTTCACCGTAACCCAAACCCGCAGCGATTAACAAAGCATTTTCAGTCGTATCAATGTCCAGCGGAACACCACTATTAAGCAAGACTTTGCTTGCATCCAAATGACCAAAAAATACTGCATTAGTTAGTGCTGTTGCACCATAGCGATTATTTAAGTTTGGATCAGCCTTATTTTCAAGGAGTTTTGCAATCACTTCATGGTGCCCATTCGAGCCGGCAAACATCATCGCAGTCATACCATCAATGTCTTGAGCATCTTTGTATGCATTACGCGACAATAGTAATTGCACGGTATCTACATGGCCATTTTCCGCTGCTAACATTAGTGCAGTTTTACCATATTTGGTGAGTTGATCGATATCCATACCTCGATTCAACATGGTAGCCACTCGATCCGTTTGTCCACGAGCTGCCGATAATTGTAATTCAGTAAAATTGTTACCTGTACAAGCGACAACACCAAGGTTTAGCAGTAGAAATAAAATGATTGTTCTCAGCATACGAAATTTCAGACCCTTAATTTCCTATTTTCCAATTGTTCTACACTCAAGCTTATATTACTCGATTCAATCCTACTGAGGCATGGTTTTTTTACACTAATATGCGTAATTATAATTTTTTTTACGAAAAATAGCCTGTTTATGCTGACATAGTAATATTTTTCAGTATATATTTCAGCTTTACTATCCACTTGGGGAATTTAGCTATTTTTAGGAGCACAATATGGCAGTGAAGAAAAAGGCAAAAAAGGCAGCAAGCAAGAAAAAGGTTGTTGCAACGAAAAAAACCGCAGCAAAGAAACCTGCGGCTAAAAAAATGGTGACCACCGCAGTTCGTGAGCCCATGACGAAGTCACAGATTTTCACTACAATAGCAGAAGAAACAGAGCTATCGAAAAAAGACGTAGCCGCTGTTTTTGATTCTTTGAGTAATTTAATTTCTCGTCATGTGAAAAAAGGCGGCTTGGGTGAATTTAAAGTCCCAGGATTGATGAAAATCAAAGTTGTGAAGAAACCAGCACGTAAAGCTCGCAAGGGTGTCAATCCATTTACGGGTGAAGAAATGATGTTTAAAGCCAAGCCAGCGACTAATGTTGTTAAAGTGCTTGCTTTAAAAGCATTAAAAGATATGGCATAACCAGGGTTACGAGGGAGGCATTCAATGCCTCCCAACTCACTCATGCTGAGTCTGATACTTGTTCCACATAACCCTGGGGTGGATCTAACTGAAAACTTTCTTCTTCTGCAAACACCAATTCCAATAAACCCGTTACCACACGATTACGTCCTTGGTGCTTTGCTTCATATAGACGTTCATCTGCAGCATTGACCAAGGCTTCTGCGATAGAACCTGTGTCTGCTTCCATGGCATCACTGATATTTATACAGGTAACGCCAACTGAAATTGTGATGTTAATTGTTGTTTCCTTATCAACAACAAATCGTTTGGCCTCAACGTTTTCTCGAATTCGATTCGCGATTTCATCTGCTTTCTGCAAATCGGTTTCCACTAATAAGGCCGCAAATTCTTCACCACCATATCGAGCCAAAACATCACTGGTACGTAAGTTTTTGCGTAATATGATCGCAACCTCTTTTAAAACCTTGTCTCCAGCCTTGTGACCATGAGTATCATTTACCTGCTTAAAATGATCCACATCAAAGAACAAACAACACAGGGGTGCCTGCTTACGCCTGACAAAGCTTATGGCCTCATTGAGACGCTGATCGAAGAAACGACGATTATTGGCACCGGTTAATGGGTCTGTTACACCTAATTGGCGCAAACGATGACTATTACCGACGCTGGTTAAACACGCAGCGGCAATATTGCTCAGGCGTTCGAGGAAATCTGTTGCCGTTCCTGGCACAAAGCGGTGATGTTCCTGGCTCGCCAGATTAATACTTCCTACCAGTTGGTTTTTGCGCACTAGGGGTAGAAGTGCCACGGTGATCGGCGTGGCTTTCAAATAATGGAATAATTTCTTGTGCTGTTCATGCTCGTATTCACCCAAATAAGGCTCCGGCTGCGGATAACCAGCCGGCACTTCAAAAGGATGATCGGCGAATTGTAGATTAGGATGTTCGTCCAGCTTAACCCCGTCTTGCTCTAGCATATGACGCATTTCATAACTGGGATCAATGAGTTGAATAGTGACCGCTTGTAACTCAAACAATTCACGATAGTGGTTTAATAACAAATGCGCCCACTCTTGCAAACTACCACTATTTATCAAACTTAATTCTAACTCTTGGAAACGCTGAGATTTTTTTTCATTGCGACGGATATTAGTAATAATCGCCTTGATTTGGCGATGTAGACGATTATTTTCTTGTTGCAGTTCTTGAGTAGTCATGAGAGGTAGAGACGCTGTGTTGCCGACTTCGAGTTGTGCAACCGAGGCTAGTTTCAATTTCGCAAGCGCCGACAATGAATACTTCTCCAGGTTAGTGTGCTGATCAACAAATGCACCGAACATGCCGGAAAAATAGGGGTATTAGTGGGATAACTAGGGGGCTTTGCCTTCAAATTGTTTTTGTTGCATTATTTTTTTCAAATCATCTAATGTGAATTTTTTCTTTTTTGGTTTTACGAAACCAACATTAAAGGCATTGTGTTTTACGTAGGTTTCGCCGTCGTTTTGACGCAAAATAATATCGAAATATCCAATAGGCATATCCTTAGGTAAACTCAGTTTGAAGCCATCATCTAGGGTTTGAATTTTTATATGTGGCAATAAACGCGCGGAACTCAATACTGTTTCGCCCGCGAACAATAAACCATTCCCATCACCCGCAATCGCACTAACGCGATGACTGGAATCATAATTCAGCACTAATGGCCACTGTGTTGAGGATAGCTTAAACACCCATAAACTGTTTTCACCAACACTGGCATAACAATGCAAATCATCGCAATGAAATCCACTCAGTTTTGCTGGAAGCGTTGCTTGTTTTTGTAGCTCCCATCCTAAAGCAGTGGCGCTAATACTGAATAACGCTTGATGTTGATTGACTAAAACTAATGATGTGGGAGAAGATTTAAGCTGCTGAAAGCGCTGATCAGTGAGACGCTGAGCCTGTTGCTCATGTAAATCAAAATGGTAAATGAAACCATCCCGACCTAACCCATATAATTCATTGTGCAAAACCGTCATGGCTTTCCATTTGAGTTCTAGACTTTGCAGAACTCTGACCTGCTCGGGATTTAATGCCAACACCTTCACCGTGCCGGTTTCATCTAGCGCAAACACATATTCCTGATTCTTGGTGAGCGCTATCAGCTTATGCGGCATGGACAGTGTTTGTATGCGATAGCTTTGATAAGGATTACTCGTATCAACAATATGAAGATCATCACTTGCTAGCATCACTCGCGAACCCACTGCAAGCACATCATTTGCTTTCGAAGACACATCCACCGCTGTTGTCCATAACGGATTTAAAGGATTACTGACATCAAATACCTGCAAGCCTCGATCACCCGCAGCAAGATAAGCAAACTTGCCTTCGATGCTAATCGCTTCGATTACTGCACCGGCTTGGTATTTAGAAAGTAAAGATGGCTCGTCTATATTTTTTCCATTGATAATTTTGACACCACCCCACCAATCCATAACATAAATATTATCTCCCGCAATACTCAGTCCCCAAGCAGCACCTTGAGTGTCTAGTTGCGAACGAATCAGAGGCTGAGTTTCATCACTAATATCAATAATCAGCACACCGGCATCCCAGGAAGCTAGATATAAGGTATCACCATTGAGCACAATGCCACGTGCATTGCCCGGCGTATTTAAACTGACTTTTATTTTTGGCTTACTGCGCTCACGAATGTCTAGCAGCATCAATCCGCCATCAAAATAAGCCACAAATGCAGTGTCGCCTCGAATAACAATATCTTCCGCTTGCAGACCTTGTGGATTAAACTGTGAGATGAGTTTGGGTTCAAGCAAATTGCTGATATCAAAAATCAAAATACCCGCATTGTCATCAGCCACATATAAATAATTTTCTTTCAAGGCCAGGGCCCAGGGCTTGCCTAAGGTGTCGATACTACTAATCAAACTTGGCTTGCGAGGCTGCGATATATCTAAAATATGAAATCCACCGTAATGCGATGCTAGAAACAAAATATTGTCTCGACGTTGCATGGTGTAGGCTAAACCTGGCAATGCCAAATTGAAAACAAATTGCGGATGATAGGGGTCACTTATATCGAGGACTTGCAGGCCTTTGTCATCGTCAGCCACATAAATTAAATTGTCATAAAGCAACACACCTTTGGGCGAACCCGGGGTATGGTAACTCGATACCAGTCGTGGTTGCTCTGCATTTGAAACATCATAAATTTTCAAACCCGAGAACCAATCAGCAACATACAAAAAATTGTCTCGAATACTTGAACGACGACTCCCTCCGAGATTAATACCGATGGTACTAATGCGAGGCGTGGATTTTTGTTCGAAATTCACTACCACCAATTGAGTTTTACTGGCACCAAGCAAGGTCGAACCCAGTGACCAGTATCGCCATACTTGCTCACTTCGATAATCGCTAACCAACAAAGGATTACTTAAATCCTGAATATCAAAAAAACGAAACACATTCTCACCATCACTAGCCACCAAATAGTGATCATGTAGCGCAAGCTGTTTCAACGGACCGACTTTGTTATAACTGCCGCGCCAGAATAATTGATTGGATCTGCGCTCGTAAATCGTGAATCCCATATCGCCGCGCGCAAGAAAAATTAAGTTATCTTTCACGTGTATATCAAAAACTGGCCCACGATCAAGTTTAAATAGTTTTTTCTCGCCTTGAGTGTTAATCAGTGCAAGTGTGGCCCGATCGTCTTCGGCAATACACCCGTTTTCAAATGCGGCTAGGTTTCTCCGGTATGTTGACTTTTCGATAACAACAAAATCTTTAGCTCGCGAATTCAGGTCCAACCAACTTAGATCGCCATGCACATCAACTGCGCACACGCTCGCTTGAGTTTGTTTTATAAGCACGAATTCCGCATGCGGCTTATACACAAAAGTCGGTGGTGACATTGAATCATTTTCAAAAATGTAATGTCCACTTTTTGTAAAAACGTACACAGTGCTTTGATAGAGAACAATAGAGCTGGGTTTGCTAGCGAAGTTTTTTAGACGTTGAGGTTTGCTCTTATTGCGATTCTTCTCGATCCGATACAAGCCGTTTTTTCGACTAAACCAAACCCAATTTTCATCACTAACAAGATTCTCGACAGCATCAATGTCATATATTTTTTCTAAATAGGGTCCACCAGCAGAAACATAAATTTGGCTGGTTTTTTCGTGACCTTCTATTTTGACATCGATTTGTGTTGCCTGTCGAAGCGGCACTGCTTGTGGTGACACCGTGATAATCGGCGGTTGATGGTTACAGGCACATAAAAGCAAAAAGCAGAGGCCCACAATCCCAACTCGTGAATTCATGCAATTATTAATCTAATACTGATGGATCTAAATCATATTCCTGTGTAAACATAGGATCTGGTTGAGTAATAGGGTGGGCTTTTGCCAACTGCCCCGCCGCTCGCATTTTTTTCGCTAGCGATTTTGCTTCTACTTCATCGATTAATTCCGGTACAAAATAAATGCCGCGAAATTCTTCTTGCTTGAAATCAGCTTTTATAAAATACGTTTTACCCGCTTCAAATGAAAAACGACGCGCTCGCCAAACTTCGACCGGCATGGGTTTCGTGGTTATAAAAGTCATATTACGCAAAACAACATCAGTCGGCTGAGGTTTGATTCGTGCCATTGCATATTCACCACGGGTTAGGGTCAGTAGTGGTTTTTCATTAAGCTCAACTTTCAGGTCATTATCAGCTACACCACGACTACGAATCGGCATGGGACGAATAAAATAAACAATTGCATGAGGCGCACTTCTATTTTTTTCCAACTGGGGGTTTTCCGTCACTAATAGACTTGTGGTGCAGGCCGACAACCCCAGCGCCACGATGATTAATAATAGACTTAATACAGTTTTATTCATTCATTCCTCCCAGATTTTTTTACGTCCCTATGGACATGGATTAGGTATTTGCTGATGTATTTGTTCTATGTCAGACAAGACCTGTTCCGATAATGTTAACTCAATACTTTTTAAATTAGATTCTAATTGCTGCAAGTTAGTCGCGCCTATGATATTGGCCGTTAAAAAATCTTGTTGGGTTACAAACGCCAAGGCCATTTGAGCGGGATCAAGCTGATGTTGGCGCGCCAGATTGACATAGCGTTGGGTTGCTTCAATTCCCGTAGGGTTAGTATAACGGGTAAATCGATCAAACAAGGTCAAACGAGCTGCGGCAGGTTTTTGTAGGTTCAAATACTTTCCGGACAACACACCAAAACCCAAAGGCGAATACGCTAATAAACCCACTTGTTCGCGAATAGCGACTTCTGCATTGCCAATTTCAAACGTTCGATTCAATAGACTATACGGATTTTGAATCGATACCATACGCGGTAAATCCAAATTTTCTGCGGCAGCTAAGAAACGCATAATCCCCCAAGGCGTTTCATTAGAAACTCCGATATGGCGTACTTTGCCTTGGTTGACGAAGTCAGCCAGCACACTCAAGGTTTCTTCAAAACTTGTATAGTCATCAGCGGGATCATAGCGATAACCAAGTTCACCAAAAAAATTGGTTTTACGCTCCGGCCAATGTAGTTGATACAAGTCGATATAATCTGTTTGCAAGCGTTGTAGACTTTCATTTAGCGCTTGTTCTAAGTGTTTTTTATTGGAACGTAACTGTCCGTCGCGAATATAAGGTAACCATTCTGCTCGACTTGCGGCTTTAGTCGCAATTATCAAATCATCACGATTGGCTCGCGCCTTAAGCCAATGACCTAAAATGGTTTCGGTATAACCATAGGTTTCAGCTTTTGGTGGCACTGGGTAGAGCTCAGCACAATCAATGAAATTCACCCCATAGCCAATTGCCATATCAAGCTGAGCAAAGGCCTCGTCTTGAGTATTTTGTTCACCCCAAGTCATGGTGCCTAAACACAAAACACTAACTTTAATATTACTCTGACCGAGTTGCCGGTATTCCATAGCAGATTATCTAATCCTTAAGAATTATAGTAACTTTCGGCAAAGCAAAACAATTCTGACCAACCGAAAACCATCTTATCATGCTAACCGGGATGCTTATAAATTACAATATTGAGAACCTAAGGATGAGCGCAATCCAAAAAAAACGCCCCCGTAGGGGCGAATAGCACTTTCTAAGGGAGAGATGTTTGTTAGAACTTGCCGAAAATCATACTGGCCTTAACGGATGCACCGCTAAGCATGTCATTCGTAAAAACACTATCATCGCTTCTAGATACAAAACGATATGAGGCGCCTAGGTTAATTTTTCCATATTTAAAAACATTCAAGGCAACGTTTACCCCTGGCTCAACAACTAAGAAGGTATCCGCATTGTGATCACAATTGGTATTGTCCGCATAATCATTTGGATTGGCGATACCACCGGCACCCAGGATGACATCAAATCCATAATTGACCAAACTATTAGGTGAGCCAATAAAACCTAGCAGCAAACCACCATAACCGACATGTTTACCGGTATCACCGACCGAGAACGCACTACCATAACCCGCGCCACCCAAATAAAACGAATGATTAAGTAGCCATGCACCTCGACCGCCAGTCATTAATACATTATTATCACCCATTTGAGTGCCTGTGACTTCCCATCCACCGAAGCCTCCATGATTAACTTCACCACTGATTAATGTTTGACGCTCATTTGCCAAAGCAAACGAAGCGCTAAAGAATAGAACTGTGAATAGAAGAATCGCTACATTTTGTGTTTTCATTGTTAAGTCTCCAATAATTTTGCTTTCAGTGATTAAACAACTTGGCTAACAAATACTGTCACTTTTTTTTTAAGATTTACACTTAGTCAAAATCCTAGGCTAACTAGCTTTTTGTGCTAATAAAAAACAAGTTATGCAAACTCAGCGGAGGCATGGTAAAATGCGCCAATAGAACTTTTAAAACAATAAACAATACTAACAACAAAACCAGTTACCAATATGAAAAGTCTTTCTTCACTGATTAAAAGCATCATTCTTCCTGTCGCGGTACTATTTTTAATTCTATTTTTTGTGGCAACAAGAGCCGATGCTGCATTAAATTTTGAGTCCAAAGAAAGCAAGGTGCTAGCAACAAATATTGCCGGCGCAGCCATTATTAGCTCATGGGGCTTTATGAGTTGGGACTATGGCACCAACACCCCTCACTTTACCAAAGAGCGATATTTCGACCGCAACACATCTCATGGCGGGGCCGATAAGATGGGTCACTTTTATACTAACTATGTGCTCACCGAATTATTAAGTGGACAATTCCGCGCTTGGGGCTATAGCACTCCACATGCAGCCAAACTTGGCTTTTGGTCTGGACTCGGCTTATTGGCTTTTGTCGAACTCGGCGACTCCGTGAGCGATTATGGTTTTTCGTATCAAGACTTTGTCATGGATAGTCTAGGTAGTGTCATGGGCTATTTGCGTTTCACCCAGCCACAATTGGCAGGAATGTTGGATATTCGTGTAGAATACATCCCAACTTTCAACACCGGTGATTTTTTTACCGACTATGAAGGTCTGAAATATTTGTTTGCATTCAAATTGAAGAGTATCAATAGTCTTGCACACAGTCATTTCAATCTATTGGAGTTACAACTCGGGTATTATACCCGCGGCTATGAACACATCACTAATTATAAACAAACTCAACGAAATGTATTTTTTGCCATAGGCATTAATATCTCGGAAACACTACGCACGGTATTTAATACAAAACGACAATATAAACTTTTCCAATATATTCAGCCTCCTTATACTCATCTCGCGATTGCCCGCGATTTAAATAAACTCTAAAAAACTTCAAATTCATACAAGTGGAGTGAGCTAAATAACAGATACGAAGTTTCCGCTGTATAACTACATTCAAGATTTCACGATAGTTTTGCCATGAAAATAGCGATTGTTATAAGCTCACCCGAAGCAGAAAATGTTTGGAATGCCTTACGTTTTGGCAACATGGCACTCGGATATGATAACGATGTGGTAATTTTTCTACTTGGTCGTGGTGTAGAAATCGTGGCAAGTCATTCATTGAAATACAATATACACGAACAATTGGAAATCTTTCGCGAATATGAAGGCAAATTAATGGGCTGTGGAGTATGTGTAGAGTCACGAAGTGATACCCACCCTTTGTTAAAAGAGGAATTACAATGTGAACTCGGTTCTATGCAAGATTTGTATATGCTCATTGCTTCCGCTGATAAAATTCTTAATTTTTAAGCTGCTTTTTCCATCATCAAGGGCAAATACACACTGAAAACCGAACCTTGCCCGGGCTGACTATCAACGCTAATGTTTCCACCAAATTGTTTAATCAAATTTAGGCAGATACTCAAACCTAAACCTGTACCACCGTAGTGACGGGTTGTCGAACTATCAACTTGCTCAAACGCATGAAATATTGATTCAAGTTTGTCAACCGGAATACCAATCCCGCTATCTTTAACTTGAAGAACAATTGAAGTAGATTCCGCTCTCACCATAAGCTCAATAACACCATCATGGGTAAACTTTGCAGCATTACTGATTAGATTAATCAACACTTGCTTGAGCCTCAAAGGATCAGTGGTCAAGCTTTGCATCGAAGTCTGATTGTTTAATACAAAACGATTATTATTTTTTGCACTTAAGACTCTTGCGCTCTGTGATAATTCTTCTAAAAATTGACACATATTCACCTCAGACATTTTGATGGACAGTGAGTCAGATTCCAGTTTGGCTAGCATTAAAATGTCATCAATGATTTGCAGTAAGTGCTCGCCCTCATTTTGCACGGTTTCGATGTTTTCGACAAACTCCTGAGGCAATACAGTGGGAGCATTTTCGCTAACACTTTTTGCATCTAGTGCCAACAAGTCGCTGAGTCCAACGATGGCATTCAATGGCGTTCGTAATTCATGACTCATATTGGCAAAAAAACGATTTTTTGTTTTGAGATTCGTTTCTATTTCTTCAATTGCTTTTTTCTGATGTGTGATATCAACAAAAAACTCATAAATTAGAAAGTCGTTATCTATCGCCTGTTTAATCACACTACGCAAAATGGTTTTGCCTTCATCATCAACTGATGCACGACATTCAATTTCACTATTGTAAGGCACCGTATTTTCAATCAAAGCGGGGCATTCGCCAAAATTTTCATGGCATTTAAAAAATTGCCTGCATGGTTGACCAATAATTCCAGGGCGGCTATTTCCCAGAATATTCTGCGCTTCCTGGTTAATACGCAATAATTGCAGCTTACTATTGAATATAGTTATGCCCACCGGGGACAAATCAAAAATAGCACTAATAAACGTTCCCTGTATATTTCGCTCATTGATCAGGTTTTTTATCGTATCAGAATAAACCGCTTGATGACTTTCTATATCCTTGAAAATCTTTTCCATATCCGGTGAAAGCGTCAAACGCAAACCTAACAACTTAGCCTCAACAAAATACGGTTCTATTTGTACTTGGTAAATAATATCCCGGCCCAAAACCCTATTATACAAAGTTCGTATACTGTTTATTTCAGTTTGGTTTTTTAAGGCGCGTTTGATTTCAGAGATAATTAGGCGGCTACGCGTAGGAAAAGCCAGTGTTCCATTTTCACAACACTCGACAAAACCCTGTGCAGCTGAATTTGCATATACCGGCTCACCTTGATCATTTAGAAGGATCAAAGGACAAGGTATGGTTTCCATACTCTCAGAATAGGTTTGAATATATTGTGCCAGTAATGAATTTTGCGACATTGATATTCACTTTGCGATTAAGTAGCATCAATGTTTTCGACATTAAAAATTTAAACTAAAACTAACTCATCAAACATTTAAAAAAAAACGACATATTCGCTGCTAATCCCTACAAACCACACAAAATTTTTTTATTAATTTATTTGTAATTTAAAAGTCACTGGGCCGTTATTGCACAAACTCACACGCATATCAGCGCCAAATCTACCTGCAGCCACGTTTGTATAACAGACCATAGCGTATTCATACATCTGCTGAAATAACGTCTGCGCCATCACAGGCGGTGCAGCCGCAGAAAAACTCGGCCGATTGCCCTTAGCCGTATCTGCCACCAGTGTAAATTGGGGGACAAGTAGTAGTCCCCCTTCTATATCTTTTACACTTAAATTCATGCGGCCATTGGAATCTTCAAACACACGATAGGCAAGCAAACGATCGATCAGGCGTTGCGCTTGCTTAAAATTATCACTTTTTTCGATACCGACTAGCACTAACAACCCCGCATCAATTTGCCCAACTATGGTTTGATTAACCTCAACTTTGGCATAATCAACGCGTTGCAATAAACCTATCATTAGCGATCTTGCAAACGACCTTCAAAACTTTTGAATGTCACTAGTGCCATCAGTAACAGACCTAATAAAAGCAATACTGGGCCAATACCCATGATCGGATTTCCAGAGAGCCATGTAAATCCAAACACTCGCTCCAAATAAAGTAAACCTGAATGCATTACTGTACCAGCAATAAAAACCCAGGAGATCGTTTGTTTGACCAAAAGCGAGGCCGAAACAAAACATAACACCAAACCAACAACAATATTCAACAATGCCTCAAGGTTACCATGCGCATGCGGTCCACCTTTAATCATGTCGATTTCGGTTTCAACATTAATAAGTTTATTCAGGGAAAGCACGCCATCAGTGTTTGCTTTGGCAATTTGGTCAGCGCTCAAGGCTTCAAGGTCTTCTTCAAAACTATCGGTTTTGAGTTGCTGCAAGCGACCCACATGATTTTGCTTCTCGCCAAAGGCCGCACCCCAATCTTCATACATGGAAATCATCAAAGGCCCTAGGGCCGCAGTGAAAATTAAGAACGCAAATCCGAATACTATATTTTTCTTACCAACCATTACACCCTCCTGGTTTTGTACTTGGCATGCTCTAAACCATTCATTGAGCAATCAAGCTAATACATGAGCTTGGAAAATCTTAGTTTAGACTTAGACCCTGCGCAAATACAAAACGTTGCGGATGACACAACAACGTTTTGTATAGATTAAGCGCACAGTATATTAAACTTAATGCGCTGAGATTAGTAAAGCCTTAATCTTTTTTGGCGCGGGATAGACGTTTGCGATCACTTTCTGTGAGAATTTTCTTGCGCAAACGAATATTGTGAGGCGTTACCTCAACTAATTCGTCATCATCGATGAACTCTAGAGCTTGTTCCAGTGTTAAACGGATGGGTGGAGTTAACACAATATTTTCATCAGTACCGGCGGCTCGAACATTGGTTAACTGTTTGGCTTTTAATGGGTTTACTACTAAATCATTAGCACGCGAATGGATACCGATGATCGAACCCTCATACACTTCATCACCGTGACCAACAAATAAACGACCACGCTCCTGAAGATTAAACAAAGCAAATCCAACGGCTTTACCAGGCGCATTTGAAATCATAACGCCATTAATGCGTTGACCGTATTCACCAGGTTTTTGCTCTGCGTAATGAGAAAACACACTATAAATCAAACCGGAACCCTGGGTGGCTGTTAAAAATTCCGTGCGGAAACCGATTAGACCACGCGAAGGAATAATAAAGTCTAAACGCACACGGCCTTTACCGTCGGGCACCATGTCTTGTATGTCAGCACCTCGTTGACCCAGTTTTTCCATGACTGAGCCTTGGTGATGTTCTTCCACATCTACAGTCAATTGCTCAAAAGGCTCAAGCTTTTTATCACCCTCGCGATGAATAATAACTTCAGGACGGGAGACACCAAGCTCAAAACCTTCGCGGCGCATATTTTCAATTAAAATCGCTAAGTGTAATTCACCGCGACCCGACACTTTAAATTTGTCCGGGTCTTCTGTATCTTCAACGCGCAAGGCAACATTGTGCAATAACTCTTTGCTTAAACGTTCACGAATCTGACGTGAAGTAACGAATTTCCCATCTTTTCCAGAAAAAGGTGAGTTATTTACCTGGAAAGTCATGCTCATGGTCGGCTCATCCACCGTCAGTGGTGGTAGAGCTTCAAGATTGGCTTGATCACATAAAGTATCTGAAATATATAATTCATCCATACCGGTAAAGGCAATAATATCGCCCGCTTGGGCCTCAGGCACTTCTATGCGCTCTAGGCCATGAAAGCCCATGATTTGTAATACACGACCATTTCGTTTTTTGCCTTCACGATCAATCACCGCAACCGGCGTATTGGTTTTTACTTTACCGCGTGCAATACGACCAATACCAATAAGCCCTTTATAACTATCATAGGCCAAGGAACTAACCTGCATTTGAAACGGACCATTCACATCTAGGTTTGGTGCACTCACACGCTCGACAATGGCCTCAAACAAAGGCGTCATATCACCGGAAGTGACATCAGACTCTAGACTGGCAAAACCATTAAGTGCCGATGCATAAACCACAGGGAAATCTAATTGCTCATCGGTAGCGCCCAAGCGATCAAACAAATCAAATGTTTGATCCAAAACCCAATCAGGACGACTGCCTGGACGGTCGATTTTATTAATAACCACAATGGGATTTAAACCCATGGCAAACGCTTTTTCGGTAACAAATCGGGTTTGTGGCATAGGACCATCAACCGCATCGACCAAAAGTAGAACTGAGTCGACCATGGATAATACTCGCTCAACTTCACCGCCGAAGTCGGCATGTCCCGGGGTATCGACTATATTGATTCGGTAATCGTTCCAGCGAATAGCGGTATTCTTGGCAAGAATGGTTATGCCACGCTCTTTTTCCAAGTCATTGGAATCCATCACCCGTTCACCAGCGTCACCACGCTGAGACGAGAAAGTACCGGATTGCTGCAAAAGTTGGTCAACCAAGGTTGTTTTACCGTGGTCAACGTGGGCGATAATTGCGATATTGCGTAGATTCTTTAGTGCGCTCATAGTTGCTTCATCTTGCCAAAAGCCGGCCATTCTACAGGAATCAACAAGCGATAAAAAGCGAAATAAAGACCCCCTGTCACAATTAAGAATGGTTACAAAAACCCTTTAAACTTTTATTAAAAGCAAAATCACAAACAATAGCGCTGCCAGCACATAAAACCATAATCCCAATACTCGACTGGACTTCGCTTCTGCAGCTATGCGTTGTTTTAATTCAATTAATTGAGTATCTGATAAATGTGCGCAATGCACACATTGCTTTGCTGACCAGGGATAACGTTGAGCACAGCGTTCACATTTCTTAGTTAAACGGATCGGTGGTGGGATAAAAAAGGGCATTTGCTATCTCGATTCAGCTAACAATTAGAACAACAACACATACCACTGTAAGCTTAGACGACGTTTTGTCCTGACGGTATTTGATTGCGACACATTATATTCCAAGCGTATCGCGCTATTGGCAGCTAACTCGTAAGATAGGGTCGCTATATGCTGAATCTGGGGATTGATTCCGCGCATGTTGAGGTATGCATTATCAGGCTGGGAAACTAATTGCTCAAAACGATAAACCGGTGTAAAGCGATGCCAGAAACGCAAACCCAATTGCACATAAAAATAGCGTGCTTGGCGCGAATCAAACACCGGCGCTAGCGTTGCATGATAAAAATTTGCTTGGCTAGTATGCTGAACCCATTCAGCCATGATGTAAGCACTAGGTTTGCTTAAACGAATATCCAAGGCAACTAATTGTTTCTGAAATATTACAGAACCAAAGTCAAGCGCACTAAGATTTGTGAGTGCATTGCCGGATTCAAAAACATTTGTTTGCATCCAGGACAGACCTAGTTGCCATACCCCTTGTTGTTGCAAAAAGGCGAAACGGGCGAGTGTCGTTTTGCTATTGGCAACATCTTGATAGTTATCAACCCGCAAACTAGTGAAGCCTTGCTGAAAAAATTCACTCGAATCGATTGACGGCGAATTACTCACCACCGCATGGTAATAGACGAAAACGTCATTTAATCCTTGACTACCACTAAGGCTCAAACCCACTGCGTGGTTGGGTATCATGCCTTCAAGGCCGTTATCGAGCTGTAATAATAATGGCCTGGAAATCGTATCCTGAATCACACCATGATGATAATTACTATTCCAAAAACTGAACGGACTATGCATGCGACCCATACCGATTTGCAGCCAAGGTTTAACTTGTTTTTGCAAAAACATTCGTTCAACATCAAGCACAAAATGCGACTCATCAGGCTCAAGTAGCAACTCTACGAATAAACTACTATTCTCACCAATCGACTGACTGCTGAATAAATCCAACGCACCTATTTGAAAACTTGACGCCTCTGATTTCAAATTGCTCCAGCGTGCGCGCACATCCCCATACAAACTAAATTCGACAGCATAAGTTGGAAAAATACATAGGAATAATATACCGAGTGTGACACCTTTATTCACAAATCAAACACCCGCCAAGCCGCATTCGCGCCAAATCGTGATTTTGTTTTGCTGCTTGTCGATACCAGCGTGCCGCCAATGCACTATCACGCCGCGTTCCAATGCCTCGGCTATACATTTCACCCAACTGAAACTGTGCGTCAGCAACACCTCGTTGCGCCGCTTGCTCATACCAATACAATGATTTTTCAGGGTCTGCTGGCAGTATCTCGT
>JAOUJM010000346.1 GCA_029883265.1 Gammaproteobacteria bacterium | reverse complement strand
CCAATTATACAAGGTCGCTTCACTAATGCCTTCTAATTTTGATAATTCAGAAACCGATTGATTAAAAGGAGGTAACATTTTCTTGAGCACACTGACTTTTCGTTCCAATGGATATCGTTTCATTTAACATTCTTTTCCGCCCTCTGTCTGGTTTCTATGATTTCAACTTAGGCGACAACTAGTCTGACACAGGGGGTACGACAAAGTCCCTTGGTGTTAACAAGCGTAGTCTGAATTAGTTCCGACTTAATCTGACACTTCGGATTGACAAGAAGAGAACTATTAAAATCGAGAATCTAAATAGTCTATCTCAAGTTGAAGCTTTTCGATCAATTTATTTACTTTTACCGTACTCAATTTGATGTCGACAAGTTGAGCAGAGAGGTCACGAAGATAGTTTGGATTATTTACTAATCCATAAAGGTTATCTTCCACACTAAGTCCATATCTTGCAGCAAGCGTCTTCATTTCTTCTATTCTTTTAGTCTTTTCTTCATGAAACTCTTCTAATTTGGTATTTATGTTGTCACCATTAGAATCATCCTCTTCCAAAAAGCGTTCTTGTATAAAATCTATTTCCTTATCTACTTTTAGTGTTGGAGAAGTTAGTTTTTTCAAGCTGTTGTATTTAGCCACTCTTTCTAAGAGAAAACCTATTTGTTCATCTGTCTCTACTATCAATCGTTCTGTCTTTTTAGTAAATGTCCAATTAATATCTACCTGGACGGGTAATCTTGACGATAAATAGAATGACAGTGATTCGGGCTTGTCAACTCGGAGCCCTGACTCCAATTCATAAATAGCTTCATTAATACTTCTCAAGTAGGTGCGTAGAGACCTGCTGATTGATGGCCACTTGTTTTTGAAGTACGGCTCCCAATAAAGTTTTTTTTTAAAAGTTCGCCTCTCACGAATGCAGCTACAGCAATACCCGTCCCAATGAAACTTGTAACAACAGTTGCGATATCCTTAAATTCCAATTTGAATCTCCTAAAAATGATTATGTATTACGCTAATTTCATTTCATCAACATCCCGACTCAATTTTCCGCTTAGTCGGTTACTATTAAAAGCGACCACCCAATATTTCACCACCACCTGGTGTCGCATTATATCCAACTGCCTTCCAATAAGGACAGTCACTAGGTGTCGGGAGCTTCTTACGATAATTCAATACATTTAAAAACTCCAAAAATCGTTTGCCATCAACAAGATCAATTTGCACGCCCATTTTAGATAGCCGATTGGCAGTCTTGATTGCTCCACTACGATACCGTCCTGATGTTACAAAAACACCATTCCGATGTTGCCCATCGATAAGCGCTCCATAAAACTGGTGTATTAAACCCAACTCGATTGGGTTCTTATATCGCTTCACTTGTACTGCTATCTTTTCACCACTATGAGTATTTACCACAACAACATCGATGCCCAGATCAGGTCGACCATAGGAACAACTTTCGACACGATAACCGAGTAGTTCTGAATATATAGATGCGACAAGCTCTTCAAACTTTGCTGGATTGATCAATTGTATTTTGCTTGGATTGTCATGTATGTAGCTTTGCAGTGGCTCTACTGGAACATGTTTTGAGGAAGGCAAAAATTGTTTAAGCAGAGCCCGAGAAGACATAAAATAACCTTCGCCATTTAAATCTTCTTGATCTGCTTGGAACGACCACCATCCACAACGGACACACCAAGCAATCTTATCAGATTGCCATCCAACTGCCCCGGAGAGTTCCATATTGTTATTATCCGTTCTACAAGATTCATTACAATACGGACACTTTTCGCCGTAATAGCTATTTTCAATCGCACTACAATATTGCTTGTAGTTGAAACCTCCATCCGCTGTAACAGTTTCCTTTCCATCGTAGGCCAGAAGAGGTGGGCTATCCATGTCTTTTTCCTAACTCACGTCTTCCCATTGTCTTGTTCAACGATCACAAAACGCAGAGTTTCAGTAAATTTGTTAAACGTTCAACTAGGCATTTGTATCGAACCCGATATGGGAAAGTCTACTTCGATGTCGTCTTCTGCTGCATTGTTATTGTAAAGGAATTCACGAAAAAGAATTGCAACCACATCTGCATTTTGTTCAATCACCTTATGGTCTCTCAAATCTGTGAATGTGGGACGTTTGTTGTCTCGTTGTTCAACAAATCGATTTACTTGCGACAAAAGTAAAACAGAGAAATTTAACTCATGCATTAACGACTTAAGTTCTGACAGAAACCGATTCTTTTCTGATTCAGTCGCTCTGTTGTCATGGTTGAAATCAAATGATGGCATAATTAGTAACTGAAAATAGTCGATTACAACAAGACCAATTTCACCATGTGTGTCTTTGTAATCTCGTAGCTTCGATAAAATCTCACGGGGTGTCTGTGAAGGTTGATCTTCAACAATAAGCGGTTGTCTTGTAAAGTGATCTACCGCCGTTTTCAACCGAAACTTTTCCGCTTCTTCAAGCTGCTTGCGCTGAATCGACAGTGGATCTAGGCCAAACATAACTGATGCAATTTTACGTTTCACTAGTTCTTGCGTTTCGCTCATTGAGAAAAAGATCAACGGTCGAGAATAGTCACGATTCGATAAGAGATTAGCATACAGCTCAAGAGCCATATGTGTTTTACCTGAATTCGGGCGACCCGCTAGAACAGTCAGGGTTGGCCTATCCATCAAAAGGGAAAACGTGTCACTTAATTCTTTGTTATCAATCATGTATGAAATTAAAGTCCAATGTCATTTATATGAAGTATAGCCAAAATATATACATCACTCATCGAAAATGCAAGTGATTGCATCATTACACCGTTTGTCCTCCAACCATCCATTTTTCCGCTAAAAGCGGTTAGCTTTAAATGATCGAGATGCCTTCTCGATCAAGGCGTTTTGATGTTGCAAGAACGCATTTCTATTGTCTAATGGGTCTACGTTTTAGGCACAGTTTTAGCGGCTTACTAACAATACCATCAGGAATGAAACAATGACTCCAATTCCAACAAAATGCTTCGCAATGTTAGAGCAATACATAGCTGGTGGATTCATTCCCGGTTTCGCAACTAAAAAACTGGCGACCGAATACGCAAAAAGCATTTCTTGGCCTGTCAATCACATTCATTATTTTGAAAGGGTTTGGCTTGTCGCTCAGCGCTCACTCACGGATCTTTGTGGGATTTCTCATATCGAATACACATTCCCGACTGGATATGAATTACAGGAAGGCATTGAGGTTATGAAAACCATATCAGTTAAGGTGGGCAAAGAATGAAATCGGAAAAAGTGGGTAGCCCATTGATCTTAGAAACGCCATGAACTTCGATGGGGAATTACTTACTTCGCTACTACATGATGTGGCTGAAGAACTGAATATTCATTTTCGTATGAAGATTTATCAAACTAACTCGAGGTAATTACCGTATGGCGAACTGCTCCACTGAAGCTTCATTCAAGATATACTGCAAGCCGGAACAAGCAGCGATAGCTTGTGAAGCGCTAAATGAGTTTCATCGCGACACGACAGAGCATGCAGACTCAGTCATTCATAGTGGTCATACCGCTGACTTGACTCATAAAAACCGTATTTTTCAATTTTGCTATCAGAATCACCCAGATCTTACCGAACAAACG
The DNA here is from genome assembly GCA_029883265.1 of Gammaproteobacteria bacterium. Lineage (GTDB taxonomy): Bacteria > Pseudomonadota > Gammaproteobacteria > S012-40 > S012-40 > JAOUJM01. The sequence goes on along the minus strand of JAOUJM010000346.1, from coordinate 441 downwards.
ACACCTGACGAGTTGGAATGGGCGTTTTGCGCAGAGATTGAATCCGGTGGTATTTGGATCCACGTGGATGATTCTATCAACACAGATCACGCGGCGATATTTACGCAAGCTGTATTACATGTTTTTGATCTTGAACAGTCTGTCGTAATCTATGCGTCCCATACCTGTGATAGACCTTTAATCGACGCATTTGGTGGACACTCGGTTTTCGTCACCAAAGACACGATACGTTATGACACATCACATGATTTTGTTCGTGCTGAAGAACAAGCTCACAAGGATAATAAAAACTATTACTTTTGCAGTCTCACCGAAGTGAACGGCGAATTTGAGTATCAGTCAAAGTTCTTAATGGCCTGTGAGCGTAAGGAAGATCCTGATGCTCGACTAAAACATATTTTTAAGACCTTTCGTGGTGCTGGTTCATCCGAAGGTGAGGAT
>JAOUJM010000345.1 GCA_029883265.1 Gammaproteobacteria bacterium | reverse complement strand
TCGACGAGCAAACAACTCGATTTGTCCCACGCGAATAAACGAGGGTGCGACACGTGTTGAGATCGCAGCAGACTCTGATACCAGTCTGTCAGGATCTTTTGACCGAGAGCCAGGCGAATACCAGGGTCGCTGCACCGTCTCAGTTTTTGAAACATATAAACTCAATGAGCGAGAGCTCGGAACCCCCAAGGCAAACATATGCTCCTGGGCTAAAAACTCTCGAACACTCGAACGCAACACAGCGCGACCATCCGCGCCACGGCAATAAGGTGTTCTGCCGCCACCTTTGAGCTGCATTTCCCAGCGTTGATTGTTGACCACGACTTCAAGCACCGAAACCGCACGGCCATCACCATACGCATTGCCCGTTTGAAACGGACATTGTTGATAATATTCGGTGCCAAAAATAGAAAGCGCATAACCCGTGGCCCATCCAAGTTTGCGCATAGGTTGTGGAAGCTGCGAGAGATCGCCACTGAACAAGCGTACGAAATCGGCAGACTCAGCCAAACTGTCAGCAAATCCAAGCTCCCGAAAAAATAGTTTGCTATGCGCTACATACTCGGGGTTTTGCAGTGGTGTCGGTTTAACAGGAACATAATGCCCCGAAAAAACTTGCCGAGGTGCATAGTCAACACCGTCGGTTGTCGCATCAAGATCACTGTTGAGCGTATCCATAAACGAATAGTCGACATGTTTTGCCAGGTCGTCTAATGTGAAAATTCGTGCGGTGGTGTTTTTGGAAAATTCGTTTTTCATAGCTTTAACAAGGTCTAGAGTCTCTTTTGAAACCCCGTTTTAGCGGAGTTTTCTGCTAATGAGCAATTATCATTGCTGATCTAATTCTTAGCCGAGTTTAACAGTAAGAATGTGCAATTGTTACCAAGAATATGCATAGCCACCGAATTTTCTAAATACCTAAGGAGTGTTAAGTGAAAATGTCGACATCGTGATTGGACATTGTGGGGTTTATTTGGAAGATGACTAGTAGAAGCACGCATTAACATTAATTGTTAAAAATTGTCTGCTAGCAATGATTCGTCACCATGCGACTCCAATCACCTATTATTTTTTCTACTTTCGAAAGGGCTTAAACACATACTCCAGGCCATTGAGCTTGATTTCATACAAGATTCCAAGCATCACCCCAAGTTCGCCTTGCGGAAGTCCCTGCTTTTTAAACCAGACCACGTATGTTTCAGGTAAATCAATTAGCAAACGGCCTTTATATCTACCAAAGGGCATTCGATAGTTTACAAGCTTGGCAAACTGTTCCGCTTAGGCTGGGTGATCAGTGATGTCGGTTGTGTTCAACTTCCTCTAAACTGGAAGAGCAGTTCGGATAATCCTCAATTCGGCCTCTTTTAGCAATAGCACATCAAGTCAAGAAAACACGGGTTAGAGTTGCAATCATCAACCAAATTGGGTACGCAATGCATTACCAACTTCCATCATTTTTTCTACCACCTGGGATTCGTTCATAGGAGGAAGTATACCTGTGTTAAGCATGGTGGCGAATCCAATAGTGAAGGTCCAGCCGTACTCGGCGAGTTTGCCAATTTGTTGATTGGATTGGTCTTGCATATGTTTTTCAAAAGGCGAGTTTTCCGTGCTGACGCCTAAACTTTGGTTGACCTCATCGACAACACCTCCATTGAACAAATGATCACGTTGATCCTCACTGAGTTTTCTCGGTTTGTCAAAATGGAGAAAGCGAAAGAGCTGCGGCTCTTCTTGGGCAAACATAATTGTACCCACCGCCAAGTTAAACACTTCGTTCTCTGTATACGGCTTTTTTTGAAATTCGATATGGGTGGCCGTGGCTTTTTCAAATAAGGCTTGTTCCAAAGTTTCCATGTTTGCGAATTGAGAATAAATCGGCATGGTGGAAACACCCAAAGCTGTACTGACTGTCCGTACGGATACTTCGCTAAATCCTCGTGTTCTGAGAATTTTAAAAGCTGATTCTAAGATGGCTGCTTTAGTAATACTTTGTTTGCGCGGCATGACAATTTGTTCAATAGTAAAAACCCAAGCCTACCCGATTGAATTTGAAATACAAGTGGGCATTGGATAAGGACTTTTTGTTAAATAGGTCGATGGATTTGGCAATCTGCCGATGGGATAGCACACGTAAAGGCAAACCAATGGCCAATCCCGTCACACCAGCAGCTAATACATTTTTGTTAATCTGAGCCGATGGGAATTTTCCCTGATCGAACAATTGCTGCATGTGATCATCTTGCACCAGTGTCCAAGTGGTCTCTAATAAAATAGACGCAATCCCCAAGCCGATTGCAAGATCACCCACGCTACGAGTGAACGCTCCTTTTTTAAATTGCGCCAATGCTTGTGGGTGTCGAATTAGTGCATTTTCAATTGGGTCAAAGCGGTTGAACCCCACGGGACTGAGTTTTTTGCCATCCACATAATAGTCATTAAATAGCCAACCTTGGTAATAGTTAAGTTCAACCGCATACACTGGGCTTAGGGAAAATAGGAGTATCAAATTAAGATAGATTCTAATCTTTGTAGTCATGGCAACCTCTAATTTTATTAATAGTAACAACAGATTATGAGGATTTCCCAGAGTCGCATTGGTGTTCAAACAGCGAAGGCAATCACATTAATCCTAATTGATTTAATATATAACATATGTAATATAACAGTAGTTATATTTTAGTGTGAGGGATGCCGCAGTTTTGAATCAATCCATAACACCGAGGTGACATATGCAGAAGTTGTTTAAAGCGAGTGTGCTGTTTTCTCTATTAATTGGTTTGGGAGGGTGTAGTCTGACGCTACAAAAACCGAGTCCACAAGGCCAGCGAGTTGATACAAACATTCCAGCCGGACACCCCAGCCGCAGCTATGAAGTCGTGGTGCGATATTTCATCCTAGACAAACTCGGCATACCTCAATCTGTTGACGAAGCACGAGCGGATGTTACCCATGTGGCAGTTGCAAACCAAGGTCACTATTACCGCTGGGGCAATTATCAGTTTCGTAGTTTTAGACTGAAACAGAATGAATCACCAGTAGAAAGTGGAATGGAGTACGATCAAATTAGCAGTGACGACCATGCCCCATGGAAAAATCTGGAAGAAGTGAATGGCTTTACTTATTTTATCGAGCAAACCATTGTCGATAAGCAACATGACGGCGGACAAATTCGTTTTTTGCCCAATCTAAATTTCGTGCGTAAAAACATTGATGGCTTTCGTTTTTATTTACAACTCATCGACTTCCACATGTGGGATATTTATGCTGACTTCACCCGCGACTTTAAGCAAAAAGGTGATGTATTCCAAGTCAGTGAAGAAGGCCATACCATAAGGCTTGATGAATGGCCCAATGTAATTCGCGATTTAAATATGCAAGGCGGCACGATCTATATTGAGTCATTGGGAAATAGCGAATTTAAACAACAAGCCAGCAAACTCTACTACTTTCAACAAAACCAACGTTTAGAGTCCATTATCATTGCACCATTAGGCAAGCGATTAGCACTGAAATTGCCACAAACCGGGAGCAATCGTTTTATGGGTTACTATGAAACCGATATGGAAGATCGAGTTTTATTTGCACGGTTTAACGAGTACTTTCATGGCAAAATTGATGCACCTTTGTTTATCAACGCGCCGAACTATGCCAAGCGGGAATATATACTTCGACGGGTGAAATAAGGTCACGCAAAAAAGGAACGGATCTACAGTCAATGAGTGGTATGGAATTATGACGTTGTGTAGGTCCTTCCCTGGGCGGGGGTGTTCACAGACATGTGCTAAATTGGGCAATCCGCTTATTGAATCTTCCATGATCGCGACAATGCATCTTTTTGGTATCACAGTTAATAGCGATTAGAAACATCGAATTTTTTAGAATTTCCCCCGCATTTATTGCCTGACTGATAAAATACTGGATTAGGACTACCTTAATTGAATGCAGAGTTTAGTATGTATTATTTATCGAATAGAGAAAAACCGCGGTCAAAACACAAATTTTACGGATATTGGAATTAGCTGTGTTTGAACCCAGGCTCAAGTTTATTTACATGTTGTAGTGAATTGAAGCAGAGGGCAATAGTTTTAGATGTAGTAGCTCAGACCCAAT
>JAOUJM010000096.1 GCA_029883265.1 Gammaproteobacteria bacterium | reverse complement strand
CACGGCTATCTTAATGTGCTGCATTAATTGTTTTGGCAGTGTGTTGACCAAAATGTTTGTTCAATATCCGGCTGATTCGTCGAGCCGTGGTAAAATCCGGTTCATGCAAAATGAAATTCATCATGTGATCTACATCCGTCAGACGATTGTTCAACGTTTTTTCAATCGTCGCGCCACCCGGTATTTGGGCCGTGGTCATATGATTTTTTTGTACGACATTGCCGTAGGTATCGTATCGATAGCCACCAACCGAAAGTGGGCCTTGAGTCAATGCATAAATTTGATTGTCTGAGCCAACTAAATGAGTCAGCAGTAACGTACCAGACACTAAACTGCGTGCATCACCCATAGATGTAACATTGACATCGATTTTATCACCAGCTTGCGCATACGGTGGCAAATTTGCAGTAATCATTACACTTGCTGAGTTACGGCTTCGTAACAATCTTGCATCGACATTCACACCAAACTTGCGAAGCGTGTTGCTGATGGATTGTTTGGTTGCATTCGCACTTTGAGAATCACCGGTACCGGCTAAACCCGTTACAATACCATAGCCAATTAATTGGTTGTCGCGTGAAGCTTCGACGCGTAGCAAGTCTTTCAGACGAACGCTACCGGGCGTTGCTAACACATTCTGTGACACGAGAATCGTGGTAATAAAAATAATCAAACGATAAGACATTTCACTAAAACAACCAGTTAAAAAAACGTGTAACAATACCCGGCTTCTCACGATTACTGAGGAAGCCCTCGCCTTTGTATTTCAAAACGGCTTCAGCGATTTTTGTTGATAAGATTGTGTTATCACTACCGATATCAATCGGTCGAATACGACCAGAAATATCTATTGTTTGTTTCTCATTGTTAAACTCAATGACTTGGCTGCCATGAATCATTAGATCGCCGTTGGCTAAAACCGATTGAACGATGACGGATACGCGTGCTACGAGCTTACCGGCACGACTGGTTTTCGCGCCGCCATCAAAGTCATTGGATACACCGACGTCACCGTTGATCAATGGTTTGGATGATGTAAGTGCATTAACACCCACGCTGGTGCGTTTACTTGCACCCGTGTCAGTGCTGGTCGTGGCGGTGGCATCTTCATAAATTAATACCGTTACGATATCGCCAATCCGAGTGGCATGTTGATCCGCAATGAGGGCTTGATATTGATCTTCACGAAAGACGCCGCCGCCGGTATCGGCGACACTACTATTGCCATCGCAAATTGCCAAAACAAGCATAGTCAGTAAAGCCATTCGTCTAATGGGTGCTTGCATAATTTTGCCCTCTGACCCTGACGGAAAATATTTTCTGACTTGTTGTATTCTGTACGCGAATTTCGTCTCCAATTTCACCATCTGATAAAGCAATCGCTTTTATTTCAATAGTGACATTTCCTGATTGACTACGAACCGAGACCGATTGACCGGCTTGTACTGCCGGCATTCGTTTAAGATCGTGTTCGGTGACAATAGCGCCACTCGATAATGCACGCGCAGTGATGAACTCGCTTAACTGTTCCAAGCGTTGTATCGGCTGTCCGTTTGTCTTTGTAAGATCAATCGTGACAGGGATTAAATTGTGTGGCTGCATCGTTTGACCGGAGGTATAAGCACGGGTGGTTTGAAAACCGAGTGCTTGCGCTTCAATTGTATAGTGAACAATTATGCGATGATAAAGCGTGCCATTGATAGAAATCCGACACTGCGCATTGACCTGAACGATCCGTGATGCGGGCATTGCTTCGCAGTCAATCTGTGGGTTTACATTTGTCGGTATCACAATATTGGTATAACGGCCACTTGGTGTATGAGTTATTTGCAACTGGTCAATCGCCAAGGACGAAAAGTAATGATCGAGCGCTTTATTTGCCTTGGCTAAATACGTTTGTTTTGCAATAAACTTTGTATCGCGGCTCACGGTAATCTGTTTGCTACCCTGGATGCGCAGACGCTTGCGATCACGGCCCATAATGTTCGCTAATCGGGCTTGAATTTGTGCTCGATCATAAACAACTGTTTGCTCAAGTCGCGGAAGTTTGAATAATGGAGTCGACGCATAACGGTTTAGTTGAGGCGTTAACGCTCCCTGGCTAATACTTTGTAAGTCAACCCATGTTTGTTGGGTACTCAACGCTGGTTTAAGTGTTAGCACAAGTGTGGTGTTCGACATGCTCTGTGATTGCACCAGACTGCTGATCGAACTTAGAACCATCACGACTACAAAATATTTCATTGTTGTGCTACCGCTTAATTTGGTTTATTAAACTCATAATCTCATCTGAGACTTGCGCCACTTTTGAATTTATTTGATAAGCACGTTGCGCCATCATCAGATTGGTCATTTCCTCGACCAAGGCAACATTCGATGTCTCAAGATAGCCTTGCGCGACCAATCCGGTATTGTTTTGGCTGGGTTGATAGACCATTGCATCACCCGATGCGCGTGTTGCTTGGTATTGATTATCGCCGATTGGCAACAATCCACTGTTGTTAGAAAATCGCGTTAAACTAATTTCACCCAACACACTTAAATCCTTATCGCCAGCGAGGCGAGCTTTCACTAATCCGGTTTCTTCAAACACGAGATCTTCCACATCCGACGGAATCTGTATGCCATTGCCGACAAGATAGCCATCGTTATTGGTTAGGTAGCCTTGGTCATTGACTTGAAATGAGCCGGACCGTGTGTAAGCTTTATTACCGTTTGGTAACTGTATTTCAAAAAAACCATCACCACTAATAGCCAAGTCCAGTATTCGATCTGTGGCTTTCAAATCCCCCTGGGCAAACATTTTTTGCGTCTGGCCAATACTTGTGCCGAGCCCTAAAATCGGTAACGTTTGTGTCGCATCGGGGCCTTGTTGAACTGCGGCATAAATCAGATCCTGAAAGTTCACGCGTGTTTTTTTGAAACTGGTTGTATTGATGTTGGCAAGATTGTTGGCAATGATATCGATCATTGTTTGCTGTGCATTCATGCCGGTACTGGAAATTGTGAGTGCATCGACCATAATTACAACCTCTTTTATAACTTGGCTAAATCATTAATTGCTGAATCCAACATGTCATCGTAGGCACGCACCATTTTTTGAGTCAGTTCAAAATGGCGGGTGAGTTTCATTAACGACAACATTTCATCAAGTGGCTGCACATTCGATTGCTCTTTATGTGCCTGATAAACTAAGATGGTTTGATCCTGATCTTCAACGGCTTGGGCCTGACGAAGTTGATACAGCCCCACACCGGCTCGATCGATAAGTGATGGATCCGCTTGTACGCCAATTGCCAATCGATCAACCATTTGCTCATCAACATAGATCGTTCCCTGCGAAGTTATTTTAAATTGATCGTTCTCCAAGAAAATCTCACCTCGCTCTCCCACCACGGGAAAACCCTGGCCATTAACCAGTCGTCCTTGTGCATCGAGTTGCATAATGCCGTTACGCGAATACATCGCACCATTGGGTGTTTGTACCGTGAAAAATCCCGGTCCGGCAATCGCTACATCCAAGGGGTTGCCGGTGTGCTTCAAGCTACCGTTGCTGAAATCTACTTGTTGATTTACCGAGGTGACTGCGCGATTGGCGGTACCGACGTCCTCGAGAAAATCACTCAACGTGTTTGCAAACGCCGAAGGATTAAGTTGTGTTAACGATTGAATCCGTTTAAAGCCGGGTGTATTGATATTGGCTAAATTAATACTCGCATTCGTCAAGTGCTGTAAATCACTATTCATGCTTGACTTAACGATCGCTAAAATATCCTGACTCATTTTTTTACACCTTTATGAGACGTTGACCATTCCAAATGAATTGAGCTGCACTGTGGTCGGGACCTCCGCCATCGATACCACGGATAAGTGCGGAACTGTTCGCTGAGTAAAATGACGAATAAAATAACGTAGCTCAGGCGCGCACAATAAAACCGGCATGAGGTTTTTACTCATCATTTTCTCCATTTGCGCTAATAGGCGAGCCACAATTTGTTGTGCTAATTTCGGTTCGAGTATCATCGAGGGTCGACCATTTCCATCTTTGATACTCGTCGCCATCGTGCGCTCAATCGATGGCTCGAGTGTGAGCACATGCAGTTGACCGTCACTGGCCAATAAATTTTGGCAAATCACGGGTCCTAGGGCATTTCTCACCAATTCTGTTAAACGTTCAGGCTCTTTGGTTTGTCGGCCATGTTCGACTAAAACTTCTAATATCAAGCGGAGGTTTTTGATACTGACTTCTTCATTGAGTAGATTCTGAAGTACGCGTTGCACCTCACTGAGTGACAACACATTGGGCACCAACTCTCCAACTAGACCTGAATCGCGTTCTCTGACTTTATTCACCAAAATCTCGGTGTCAGCACGGGTGAGTAATTCGGCTGCATGCCGCTTTATTCGCTCGGTTAAATGCGTTAAAAGTATTGTTGCTGGATCAACCAGTGTATAGCCGGCTTGTTTGGCTTCGCTTTTTTGATCGGGATTAATCCATATGGCATCCAAGCCATAGGTCGGATCTTTGGTTTGTTCACCAACCAAGGTTTTCTGTACTTGGCCAGGATTAATCGCTAGCCAACCTTCGTTATGCAATTTACTGTCACCAACCTTTGCACCATTAATGTGTATTTCATAATTATTTTTACCCAGTTGCGGGTGGTCTCGTAGGTGTACCGACGGAATAATCATTCCCATATCCAAGGCAAATTGTTTGCGGAAGGCACTGATGCGATCATTGAATACGGCATTTTCTTTGATCAACGGAATAAGCGATTTGCCGATTGAGACTTCAATGGCTTCGACGCTCATCATATCCAATAGATCATCGTCTGCATCGCTGGATTCATCGTCATTTGTCTGAGCCGATGGTTCATCGGATCGCCGATAGGCAATTACCGCCAAGACCCCAATAGCGACAAGCATCAGTAGTACTGGCCAAGCCGGTATACCGGGTAGCATCAGCAAGCCAAGCAAACCAACGCCAATAATGACTAGTGTTTTCGGGTAGGCTGTTATTTGTTTGGTGATTTCCTTGCTAAGGTACTCGTCGCTAGCGGCGCGTGTCACAATAATTCCAGTGCCCGTGGAAATTACCAAGGCTGGTATTTGAGTGACAATCCCATCACCGATTGTTAGTAAGGTGAACGTATGAATTGCATCGCCCCAAGCCATACCTTTTTGTGCAATCCCAATCGTTAGCCCACCGATAATATCGATGAGAATAATAATTATACCGGCAATCGCATCGCCTTTTACAAATTTGCTTGCGCCATCCATCGCACCATAAAAACTGCCTTCTTTTTCTAATTCTGCTCGCCGCGCTTTTGCTTGTTCTTCATTGATTAAACCAATATTTAGATCTGCATCAATACTCATTTGTTTGCCGGGTAAACTATCCAGTGTAAACCGTGCAGCAACTTCAGCGACGCGCTGTGCACCATTGGTCACTACGACGTATTGCACGACAATCAACACTAAGAAAACAATAAGGCCAATCACATAGTTGCCCCCAACCATATGCGTGCCGATCGACTCAATGACTTTACCTGCATCGGCATCGCTTAAAATGAGGCGGGTCGCGGCAATATTTAGTGATAGTCGAAATAACGTGGCGATCAACAATAAGGAGGGGAATGTGGAAAACTTAATCGGTTTGTCGACGTAAAAGGTCAGTAGCAGAATGAGCAATGCAAAACTTAGGTTGGCAATCAACAAAAAATCCAGCAGACCCGCCGGAATCGGTGTGAATAGAATGAGTAGAATTCCTACAATGCAAACAACAAGCACTAAATCACTATGCCGTTCCGTCGCATTTGTTATTAATTGTTTTACTGACATAACTGCGCCTACAAGCATCATAATCTGAAAAATCATTCATATTTTTCGGATTGCCCAACTATATGGTCTGTATAGCTATCGGCAACGAATGTGATATTTGAAGTGCGCACTAACTGGCACAGCCAATAATATCAACGAATCGATTAAATCGATATGTTTGATATACGGATTCTTAGTCTAAAAGCACGCCTGTTGTGAATCGTTTTGAGCGGTTTAGTGTTGTTGGTTCGTGGAAGTCGTATAGATACGCGCGAGAATTCTTGCGACGACTGAAAAATATTCACTCGAGATGGTTTGTTCAATCTCAATATCACGAAAAAGTTGCCGAGCGAGGGGCTTGTCTTCAACAATTGGTACTTGAAAACGATAAGCAATATGTTTCATTTTTTGAGCAAGTTCGCCGGCGCCTTTTGCGACTACTTTCGGCGCATTCATGGCGTTACTATCATAGATCAGGGCAATTGCAATATGGGTGGGATTGGTGATGAGCACGTCGGCTTTTTTTACGTTTGCCACGGCGTTGACTTGTTTTAGACGCTCTGCTTGTATTTGTTTGCGTTTAGACTTTATATGTGGATCTCCCTCACGGCGCTTGAATTCTTCTTTGATATCACGATGACTCATGCGCATCTTCTTCGCGAATTCCAATCGCGAATACACTAGGTCAATGATAGCGATTAACACAAACACCAATACCAGGGGAATCAACACTATAAATGACAAGCGAAGTAATATAGCGAAATGCGAATGCGGATCGACTTGCATCACGGAAAAAATACGAGGCAGCATCCAGTGCAGGGTGAGTGCCGCCGTCATCGCGAACAGTCCAAGCTTTAATAAGGTCTTACCGGTCTCATATATCATCCGTTTGGAGAATACGCGTTTAAACCCCTTAATTGGGTGCAATCGGTTGATATCCGGTTTTAACGGGTGAAAGGAAAATATCGGTCCGGTCTGTACCAAATTCATGATAATTGCGACGACGAAAAATAAGAGTGTTAGTGGCCAAAATATTTGGAAGGTATTTTCAAGAATGAGCGCGAGCAGTTGCACTGAATTCGAGGTGTCCAGCGCAAAATCCGTTGCAGACGTTAGTAACTTGCGATTCAAGTTAAAGAATTGATTGGTAAAGGTGTCACTTAACAGCACCAGAATAAACAAACCCGCAGACAGTACAAACAATGAATTGAATTCTTGGCTTTTTGGGACTTGGCCGCGTTTCTTGGCTTCTTGAAGCCTAAACGGCGTCGCCTGTTCGGTTTTTTCTTCGTCTTGAGATTCTTCAGCCATGTTATTGAAGCAATTGTTGCCAGAACAAAAACAAACTTTGATAATTTTTACTCAGCACGGGACTGATGTAGCTTAGCGAAATCATTAACACAAAAATGCCGAGCAATATTTTGATCGGCAAGCTCATAATAAACATATTCACTTGTGGCATGGTTCGGGCCATATAGGCCATTAAAAAATCAACGAGCAATAGGGAAATAATAACGGGTATGACCATCATCACACCGTGAAAAAACATGATGCCAGCATACTGGATGAGCGGGCTTAGGGTTAACTGCTCAAAGCCTGAACCCGGGGGCATTTTTGAAAATGAATATGCTAATCCGCGTATAAGCTGATGATGACCATCCAGTGCTAAGAAGGTAACGATCCCGACTGAATAAAGTAGTGTACCGATTAACGGATTCTGATTTTTCGTGACCGGATCGACTAAGCTCGCGACCGCGAATCCCATTTGCATATCGAGAATGCGGCCACCAAATAAATAAGCCGAAAATGCGACGAGTACCCCAAAGGCAAGCATAAACCCGATAAAGAATTCAAATAGAATGAGATCAAGTACACCGGATAATTGATTCGGTGATGAAACCGGTTGGATACCTAGTGAGACAAATAGAAAAAACGCCAAACTATAAGCAAAAAGATAACGAACCTGATGTGGCACTTGGCCGAAACTAAAAACTGGCGAAAATAGAAAAAGAACGGATACCCGAACCGAGATCAAGAAAAGCGTCAATAGTGTGTTTGATTCGATTTGAAAATCCATGATTAGAGCATCATAGGTATGCTCTTAAACAAACCGCTTGCGTAGTTGGTGAGCACATCCAACATCCATGATCCGAGAATAATTAGGCATAACGCGACGGTAATGATTTTGGGCACAAAGGTCAGTGACATTTCTTGAATCTGTGTTACCACTTGAAAAACACTGATGACCAAGCCAACCGCCATACTCAATCCAAGAATCGGCAAACAGATCAATAATGCGGTCCATAACATTTCCGACGATAAAGCTATAGCGAAATCGTTACTCACGATGAATCCTAACGGTCGTTATTGAGATCAACGCATCATCTAATGAAGCCGCTGATGTCGTTTAAGTAATTCTTTGATTTGTTTGCCTGCCGGCGAGTCAACATACGCTCGCAATACGTCGGCCATTGTCCAATCAAACGGAGCAAACGGTATTTTGGCCAACAATTCCTTTGCTTGGGCTTCGCTAGGCATTTTGTCCTGTTCAATATTTTTCAATGAGCTTTTTACAATGAAGCCCAAGGTGTTTTCGGGATCGCTTGCCGATAACTCCGTAAGTAATCGTTGGCACTCTTCGTGATCATTTTTCATTAAATAGACAAAGGCAAGACCTGACATTGCATTTTCATCATCAGGCTCGGTTTGATGTAGTTCAGAAAAACGTGTAAATGCGTCATCGACATCGAGACGTTTAACGGCAAGCCATCCCATGCTAAAAACCGCCATGCGATTTTGTTCATCAAGCTGCAACACTTTTTCAAATTCAGTTTGTGCAGCTGTGTTATCGTCTATCATCATCAAGGCATAACCCAAGGTTAAATGCGCTTCTGGGTTATCCGGTTCGTAAGCAATGGCTTTTTCTGCTAGATGAATTGCTGTATCGGTATTAAAACTTAGCAAGGCCACTTGTGCATCAAGGCATAGCGCTGCCACATTTTGACGATCCTGATCGAGAATTTTCGCCGTACAACCCATTGCATCGGTTAAGCTACCACGTTCAAGATGAATGTAAGCCGAAATTTCCATGGCTTCTAGTTGTTCGGAATCTAAATCAAATGCCTGATTTAACGCTTTAAGCGCTGCATCGGAATCACCGAGCTGGTCTTCACAAAGCCCCAAATAATAAAAAAACTGACCATTGCTTTCATCGAGCTCAGTCGCCGATTGCAAAAACGATTTCGCCTCCGTGAAATGTGTTTGGCATAAATCGATAAACCCGCGATTGAATAGTAACGCCGGTGCTTGAGGGTCAATGTCGAGGGCCTGATCTATGAATTGGCGAGCGTTATCCCAATTTTTGGCGTCAATCTCGAGAGTTGCCATTTCATTGAGTAAAACAGGATTATCCGGTTGTTGATCAAGTAACATCTGTAGGGTGTGACGCGCTTTATCCAATTCACCCGTATCACGATAGCACTGCGCTAGATCCCTGGCCAAGTCGAGGTTGTTGGGGTCTAATTTTTGAAAGTTTTCGAGTGATTTTATTCGTTCTTGTAATGTTTGTTGACTCATCCCTGCTTCCTGCATCGCCTTGTACTATTGTTTCACGTTATATCGCGCGTTTTCTACAAAACTGTAAGCCATTCAAACCCAATCACTCAATTAAGCGGGTTTGTATTGTATCCAACGCAAGCGAAGCAGAACGAGTAAAGCCAATAACCACAACAAATTTATCGACATGGAGCCCACTTTCTTTTCGATACCGGGTGGTACTTCGTCAGGCCCATGCCCGTTGCCAGGAAACAGCTCGACTAAATCGGGTTCTTCACTACCACTTCCACCATCGGGCGGTGGTGGTTCACTATCACCCCCATCACCTGTGTCAACACTAGGATCAGGATCATTATCCACGATTCGTAATCCAACATTCGTCAGAGTGCCTAACACGGCACTACCGGTTGGATTTTGAATGTGTACATGAAAATCTTCGTCAGACTCAAACAATGTATCATCGACGATCGTAATCGTTATTAATTTGTCAGACGCATCACCATCCACCCAGCTTAAGCTGCCACTAAGTGGTACAAAATCTTCACCGGATATCGCGGTGTCACTGAGGCCTAAATAGTCCACTGACACTGAAAAATCTGATCCACCCGTCCGCGACACAGGAATCGTTATGGTTCCTGCCGATTCATCATATGCGAGATGACTCGAATCTAAATTAATACTCAGTGTTCCGGGTTGCGCTAATACCGCACCGGCTTCATAGGCACCGATATCGCAAGCACCGTCATCACGACGTTGAAATGCACCATCAATACTTGGACAATCCGTATTCGAGGCTTGATTGATTGCAGGACTATTTGCCACCAGTGCATGCACAACATGTGTTGCATCCAATGTGGCCAACACTGGGTCAGTGCTCTCGGTGTCGTTTGTGTTCGTGAACGTACAACTGGTGTCGTCGCTAAGATTGTGATCAAGCGATATTACACTACCAAAGCAATTCACTTCGCTAGCCACATTGGCCACAATTGAATTCTTAATATTCAGCGTTGCGCCATTGTTATAAACATTGTGTCCGCCATTATGCGCGAATGTTGAAAAGTTGAGATTTGCATTACCGCTTGCTAGAAACAAGCCACCGCCTTGTCCGGCATCATTGCCACTCAAGGTCGTGTTGGTCAAATTCAATGTACTGGCGTTTGAATAAATTGCGCCACCATACGTCACCGATACGGTTGGACTGTTTGCTTGATTGGTTGCCAATGACACTGCGTTGAATTCCAATACTGAATTAGTATCGGCATAAATCGCACCCCCCAATGAGCCGTTACTATTGGTAAAATTGCCAATAAGCTTGGTGCGATACATTGTAAGACTCGCGCTATCTAATACGTGTATTGCGCCACCACTGACGATCGCGCTGTTATTGTTAAGCTGGGTTTCGCTGATTGATGCCGCACTATTTAGTACCATTGCGCCACCACTAAAGTCGGCGGTGTTGGAATCAATCGTCGAAAGGGAAACCGTTAAACTTGCATTATTCAGATATAGACCGGCGCCATCATTTGCTAGATTGGCGTCAATATGGGTGCTTTCAACCGCCACGCTACCAGTCTCCGCGAACATAGCGCCGCCGAGGTACGCCGCATTACTGGTTAAGGTGGAATGATTAATCGACAGACTGGAACCCGCATGGAAAATCCCACCACCACTTCCGCTAACGGTGTTATCACGGATGACCACCTGATTAAGCGTTAACACACCATGGTTAAGAATCGCTCCGCCATCACCAGACATGATCGCGCCTCGTTTTAGTGTAAGGTCATTCAGCGTAAGTTGGCTTGTATTCACAACATGTAAAACACGATCGAGATAATTTGCATCGATTATAGTGGTACTGGCTGTTTGTCCTGTAATGCTAAGATTATCCGTGATGTCTAAATCACCGCTTGCAGCAGCATCTTCGTTTTGATTGTTTTGTGTGAAGGTGTAGGTCGTACTATCAAGAAAAATATGATCAGGCCCAGCCAATGCATTTGCCTGTTGAACAGCAGCACGTAGACTACAGTAACCACTCGCGGTTAAACAAATACCATCACCGGTATTGGAATCAACTTCATCTAGGTTGGTTGTTACAGTGAAGTCAGCCGCGAATACATGGGCGCTGCCGAAAATAAATAGAAGGATCGCTGCACAGCGGATTACACCTCGCATACCAACAGTTTTTTTGTTCATTTGCCTAACCCCAACCATAATGCCAAGCTTGCCAGTCTAGAAGGACAGACCCAATACAACACATGGATCCGATGTTAACTTATCCATTTATTTAATTATGTGTTTATCAAGATACTGGAAAACTGAGACTAAGTTGGCAGTTTGTGTTTAGAGCGGTTTCTTATACTCATTGTTAAAACGATTAGAAGATACCAAAGTGAAACTGACCCGAAATCGAGAAGCCACTCGCTTCAAAAGCGCTCATTGTCGGCTGGTCGAGGCCGTCGATGAAGCGATAGCTAAGACTGGCACTGAGTTTAAGGTGCTTGATCACATTGATGACAAGTGACGCCTGAGGCTCGACGACCAAGAACTTATCTAAGAATTTTTTCGATAATGGATTGTCAACAATAGCGCCTAATCCGGCCGACAATGTTGATGCAAAATACAGTAGACGATTGGAACGATGCTGATAGCCAAATACGCCGTTTACATTCGTAAGGTGATATTGCGTACCCGGCAATTTTTTTACACTGCTGCTGGCATTAATACCGAGAATGAGTTGTCGATTAAAAAATCCAACTAACTCTGCACCTGCTTGATAATTAATTTGTTCACCAAAACTTGTCAGTTTTAAGAATGGTCCACCAAGCACACCGATATGCTTAATTTCATCACCGAGTAAGGTATTGGTTTGTGCATGCAAGCCCATCGGGGAAATTAAAACAAATAGTAAAGTTAGGTGAAATACGCGATGGCGCATATTCGGCTATCCTTAGTTTGGTTTTATTCAACTGCAGCTTATATCGGTTTAATATTCTAATTCTAAAGGAATTCAGCTGGGTGATGATAGCTATTGCGTTACGGTCAAATTGAATTCGATTAAACGGCTGGGATCACTATTGCGCACTTGAATGTAATATGGCAAATCTGCTGAGCTAGGTGATGAAACTGTAATGCTATCCGCGCCTGGATTGAGCGCACCTTGAATAAGAACGGCAGACGGGTCCAAAGGTGATTTATCCCACAAGTAGAGATTTGCGTCACCACTAAGCGGCACTAAGTCAATAGTGAACGCCGAGCCGTTTGAATTAAATCGGTACACGATATGAGAGTCAAACAACTTATGTTGTACCATGTCGTTCGCAACCAGTGAGTTCTGCGTAATGGTTAAATTGTAGTTTGTCTCGGCAAATACACTGGACGCATTGATAACGTAGACATAGTAAGTAACCGATTGATAGGGTTCATAGGTAAAAAAATCAAACGGCGTGTCTAATACACTGCTATAGGTGGAAAAGTCCCGGACATTGCTTGGTGCAGCGTAGTCTGGATGCAGATCGAGTAAGAATATATCTGCGTCACCATCGAGCGACTGCACATGAAATTTGTACACCTGTCCGGCTTCTAAGTTGATTTTCCAAATTGATTTGGAGGAAACGGTTGCTTCGATTAACTCACCGTTGGCTGTGAGAAAACTAAGCCCCGCATCTGGATCATCGGCAACAGGCTCTTTATTACCTGCGCAAGCGGACATGCTTAGCATGCCCGCGAGGCTGATACATTTGAATACTTGCCGAAACTCAATCGTTCTGAAAGCCATTTTCACACTCGGCATTATTGTGTGACTTGAATCGTGTAGTCTGTTAACTCTTCCACGATAAAGGTTGCTTGAAAGTAGTACGGTGAATTGGTTACTGTTGGACCATCCATCGTGATTGAATCAGTACCCGTGTCAAACGCGCCGACCAAAATGTTTGCATTAGGATCATTAGGTGGTCGATCATAGATAAACAAATTCGCTTCTCCAGTTGTCGGCACTAAATCAACTGTAAAAGGGCCGCCATCTGAAAAGAAACGGTAGGTCATTCGATAGGACATCATAAGGCCCGCCATCGGCGTACCTGAACTTAAATCCGCGATCTCTGTTTTCAGATTGTAGGTTACAGGATCTGTGATTGTGCCAAACGCAAGAATACCAATGTGATACGTTGTATTGGTGAGCGGTACGAAAATGACTTGATCCTTCGATGCATCAGTAGGATGAAAATTTCGCGATTCGACCACAAGGTTTGTATCACTGTCCAGGACTTTGATAATTATGTCGTTAATGCCTGTTTCCTCAATCGTGATGGAATAGGGCACACCGGCTTGGACATTTAAGTCATATGAGGTTATGTTTTCCATGGTTGATTGTTCATAGACAACGCCATCAAACTTTAATACAGGGTGAGAGTAATCGACGACACCGTCAGTTGTGGTATTGGTGTTGTCGTCAGCCGTTTCATCTTCGCATCCGATTAGGAATATCGCGAAAAGACAAAGCAGCACAACTTTAAATTGAATCTGGGAAAACATGATACACCTCGTTAATCACTATGTAACTAAATGTATCCATGAAAATCAGAAAGTGTTTAGCATCAGATCGCATTGAATCTGTGACCGGATACACAAGTTTGAGTTGTTTTCTGTCAATTCTAGACCGGTAGTCAGACTTGATTTAAATTAATCTAACTACTCGTTTATTCTCAATTAGTGTTCTTAATCTAGGTGTTTTATCCGGTCTTGGCTCTTCGGTTTTTAGAACGCCAAATTCTGTGATGCTCAAAATAGGTAATATCATTTTCGGTTTTTTTGCAATAATTTTTTAGAAAAAATAACTACCATTCTCTAGATTTCAACAACGTCGAAAAAATAAGACAGCAATTTTTCGCGGAAGAATTTTGATTGAATTCATGACTAATTTTCTAAAACGTCAATATCAACAAATATGTTCAAATCTATACTATTCACCAGCGCATGACTGCCTCATTTTGGTGTTATACGAATCCACAGATTGGGTTGCGGTCTTTAAATCATCTTCTTCCTCAAGTAGTAAATGTTCTCTGATCGTTAAGTAATTCATTTCGTGTAATGTGCCAAAGTCAAGAGTTAGAAGCATACCTACGCCACCAACATTCACAACGCCGCCTAAAATCCCCACACCAATGCTCAATTTACCCAGCGCAGCAGGCCCCCACATTGCAATGCCTATCGATTGTATTGCTAACGAACGTAAGGCGACTTTGTTGATTTGATTTCGCCTGTCGAGATAGGGCTGTATCCGTTTCATGTGTGTATTGGTTAGCGCTTCGTTTTCAAGTTTAGGCAACACCTCTGGTAGTTTGAGCGCTTTTGCTTGACCGTATTGGTATAGCGCTAGACCTTGCGATGTCGTTTCTAGCGTTTTCACAATTGTTACAAGTTCATTACCGGCGGTCTTTGAGCTAGATTGTCTGGCTTTTGTAACGATTTTTGAGGGTACTGCTTGTAAGAAAAATTTTTGTTCGCATTCATTCTTTGGTGCGCCGGATACCAGTTCAATCGGTTTATCGATTTGTACAATGTTAGGTCCTACACTACACGCGCTACCAACTGTAGTGATGGACAAGATAAGAACTAAGAATTTCAATTTCTGATACAAGCTATCCATAGCAAGTATCTCCCTTGTTGAAAAATAATATTTGATTGACGCAAATATTGAGCCTGAATTGGATTTTTATTAAGTGAAATTGTATGAACGGTTTTTTTGGGAAGGTAAATCTTGGAGTCGAATTTCGCTAAAATAGAAAGATACGATTAATTGCGCTTTAAACGTAGTTTGTCAATTTGCTTGGCAAAGCTTTCATCCATGCATTTAGTTTGCTCGTCATAGTTTAACTTGGTTTTTGCTTGGCAGGTTTCGATTTGAACGTATACTTGCATCGGTCCTTTGATTAAGTACGTCTAGTATGCAAACCTGATAAGTAAACATTCTAACTGAAACTGGGGTGAACATCTAAAATATTTCTTGAAATAACTTGATTCGGAGGGCGTGTCCATATATGTCCCGCAATTGATTAATTGCCCTTTATCTTACCTGCCTTATTTCTCCATTTTTAAATAAATATATCTCATAGGGCTTTGTGCTAGTTTTGTTAAATGATGCTCTTATACCATCATTTTTGAAACCAAACGAAGCATACGCTCCACAATTACCAAATTCTGGCGACATGTGCTTAACACCCTTCACATCTAATTCAATTATTCTAAACTTGGCATTGCAGCCATTCTTTTTGTTCTCTAAAGAGATAACTAAAAATCGAGCTTTCCTATCTTGTGGATGATGGTATCTTATGCTGCCCAAATTGAAATTTTGCTCCTCTAAAAGAAGTATGTTTTCTAACATTAAAGTAATATGAGTCTGACCAGCTTGAATATCTTTAGTGACTACGGTAAAGTTTCCGGCAATAGTTTTATGCTCATCCTTACGATAAAATAAGTCAGTTGCATTTTTCTCAGAAAGATCAACTGGCTTTGCATTTTTATCGATTAATTTTCCTTCATGGTATTCCCAGTTTCCGTTCGGATTATCAGGATGCATTGCTGGCATTGTTATGCTTAGGCTATTTTTTTCAAGG
>JAOUJM010000095.1 GCA_029883265.1 Gammaproteobacteria bacterium | reverse complement strand
CGAAGGCACCATCCCAGCTACTGCCATTAGGGTAAACCGTATCAAGATAGGATGGTGTACTCAGTGCGTTACTGCGCCAATCCATGGGATCTTCACCTTGGTTTGGTTCTTGACCAGCGAAACCATCGACAAATATAGCGTTCAATAATTCTAAACAATCATCGTCGACATTGGCGCATTCCGTTCCTGTGAAATAAGTATCACTCAATTCCAACGCAATGCGAATCATGTCCAACGAGGGATTAAACGGTACCCATCTGCCATCGGTTTCAGCTGTGGTGCGACCACCCCGAAGCACCGCTTGGGTAAAACTCTTGTTGACGAAATCCCAAGGCTGGGCATGGCTTACATCACCTTTAAAATAGTATGCGTCGGTTTTAGTTGCCAAATAGTGGCCTAAGTGATTATTCAGATCTTCATTAATCATAAATGGCAATGCAAAATCCTGGGCTTCGGCCACCGCAGCACCTTTACCTAGCTCATTGCTAACAGAGAAAATACGAACATTTGGTACTTCAGTAATATTCTCGTAAGGTGAGAATTGAGCTTTCATTGCCAATAAGCCTTGCGCGGTGAAACGTTCTTGACCAGAAACACTATTTAAAGATTCAACTATGCGAATACGAAATCCTTCGGCCCATTGATTACTGTCCAAGAATTTTAAAAACATATCCGCTGTTTTAACGGCTGCACCATAGTCAAAATCCATGCGCATTTGAGAAGGGTGTTTGTTATCGCCATTAGTCGTCCCGTCAATTGCTTCTGCGTCGATTATTAATCGTCCGGTTAATCCACCATTAGCATCGACATTCCATGTAACATAGAATGCTTCGGTGTTCGATTGTGTGGGGGGTACAGCTAGTGGATAGCCATAATACATACGTATAACTTTTTCCTGTTCGCTTACTTGGGTTATACGATAATGGGTGGGATCTTTGGGATCATAATTCGATGCCAAAGTATCGTTGCCGGTCGCATAAATTTGATCATCGTTGGGTAATTCATAAGAATACGCAATTAACAAATCTGCGATACAGGTCCATGTAGCACTGGCACCGATTAGAAATTTTGTCATGGTATGACCATTTTTGAAAGGCTCTTCGTTACCACTACCGATAAAGGTGCAGGGTTCTGAAATAGCGGCTTGACGTAATCCGCTGGTGCTTGCGTATGCTGATGGTTTATTCGAAATATTGGCGGTTCGGCCTCCCGTCATACTATCGGGTAAGTTCATACTGAGTTTGATTGGACTTTCTGCATCTTCGTTATTGTCTGCGCAACCCATGAATAAGAGTGGTAAACTTAATAGAGTTGCGGCGCCTAATTGTTTAAGTGTTAAAGCCATGATTAGATCTCCTGTGTTGATTCACAATGTTTGCTCGTATTAAAAGAGAGTCTGTCTTTGAAAGTTTTTGAAAAAACAATTGCTTGGGCGGCGCATGTAACACATTGAAAAATATATAAAAATAGTTATTCAAAACATTCTGGAGTCGGTGTCTTTATTAGTTATGCGAGAAAAAAATTTACTGATTTGAAAGTGTGTGATGTTGAAACTAAGAAACATTGGAAACCTCAAACAGCTTTTGTTCATTCTATTGATGGGTGTCGGTGCGAATCTGTGTGCGCAGGAAAGCAATTCTTTGTCGGCTTGGAAGTCGAGAGTGATTGATCCTGTTGGGCATCCACAAGTGCAGCTAGCACAGCAGGTGTTTTCGCGCTTATTACGAACCTGGCGTGCTTATCGTGTTGAGCCACGTCTTGCGGTAGTGAGATCGGATCGTGGACTATGGGCGGCTTCACTTGAAAACGGCGACATTCTATTAAGTGAATCGGCATTGACTTTTATCGCTCAGTTTCCGCGATCTCAGCAACGCCATTTACTGGCGTTCATTTTTGCTCATGAAATTGCGCATCAGCAAGCGAATGATTTATGGCATTACCAATTTTTTCGTTTAGACGATGCACAAGGCTCAAATCAAACGTTTGTTGTGTTACAGCAACAAGAGCAAGCAGCGATTGCGGCAAAAGAAGCGCAAGCGGATTATGATGCGTTGTTAATAATGGCGGCTGTGGGTTTCGATCCCATACAGGTTTATGCGCATAACCAATTTCTTCGCGCCTGGGTTACTCAAAATCAAAAACTGGATTGTATAGAAACCGATGTTAAACATTCGCTTTGTCAAATTGCGCAAGACCGCAGCCAACGTTTAGCCAGTCAATGGCAATATGTGTTGCAGCAATCCAGCATATATGAACTGGGACTCTATTCATTCGCGCTGGGAGATTATCAACAAGCGATTCAGTATTTTCAAAGTCATACCCAAACCACAGTCTCACCAATCCTATTTAATATGATAGGCTTGAGTCATTTGTTAATTGCTCAAAGCGCTTTGGCTGAGCAAAGCAACAACATGCGACAACCCCATTTTCCGCTAATGGTTTATAACAATACACAAAGCGAATCAGTACAAATTGCCAAACGTAGCGCAACGTTGAGCGAAGAGGACATTCAAAAACATCTGGATAAGTCCATTGAGTCGTTTGAGCGAGCAATTCAAGTCTGGCCTGATTTTGCCAATGCATATTTGAATTTGGTTTATGCATATGTGTTGCAAAAAAATGCTGCCATGGCTCAAGGGGTATTAATTGGAAAATTCAAAAAACGCTTTGAACAAAGCGCCGACATTGAATTAATGCAAGCGATTATCGATATGGGAAATGGGCGGTTAAATCAAGCTTTGGCGCGCTTAGAAAAATTAAAGCCAAAACAAACTAAAAGCATTTTCCCCGCCCAAGCACTTCAAGCCAGTGTTTATGAGAATATAAACCGAATTTTACAACAGCAAAAACAGTCTGATCAATTAACCCAACTTTGGCAAACGATGTTTGAGCAACAGCGGGATAATGGAAACTTGTTGTTATTTCGTCAAGCGCAGCACTATTTACTTGGTAACAATCCTATGCATCGCCAGCGCGCTATGCAGCCCATAAAAAGGACACTGACTAAACCGCAGCATGCTCAAATATGGTTTGGCGGTGAAGCATTAAAAGTGGAATGGGCGGATGATGGCAATAAGACCATTTATCAAAGCAACGGACAGGTATTGCTTGAGCATGTAGTCAATCAAAATTACTCTGCTGGAATTCGTATCGGTGATCGCGCCGATCGTTTATTTAAGCAATTTGGCGATCCGGCACAGGTATTTTATACCCGATTAGGTTATTATTATGCTTATCCGCAACAGGGGTTGTTGTTTTATCTGCAAGACGATCAATTGATGAGTTGGACTTATTACCGAGCGAATTAGCATGCATCAAGATTTGAATTTTGTCGAAACTGTTTTGTCTGGAAACCGTGATGCCCGCAAGCAATTAGTGACGCAAGTGCATGGTCCAATTAGCAGTAAAACCGAACAGTTATGTCGTCGCTTTTGTTTTGGCCTAAATCGCCATTATCAATGCACACTGCAAAAACCGTTAGCGAATCTTGGTCATAGCGAGCTGTTATGCGAATGGGGTAATGCAAGTTACGCCTGGATGTTAAACGAATTGACTAAGAACGAACGCTTGGAAAAATATGCAGGCAGAAATGATGCTTCATTATATGACTACTTGTTTGTCATTCTAAATTCACAAGCGTTTTATGAGCGATGGAAGGACTGGCGTTTCGCTCGTCGAGTGTATGTGCCAACCTATATTGCAGAACTTGATGAGCAATCCAGTCGCATTTTTCAAGAATTGGTTTTTGAAAAAGACTTAGCGTTTATTGCCGCCAAATTAAATATGCCTTTAGATCAAGTGACGCATATAGTCGACCAGATTATTATTCAATTGAGTCAGCGAGCGAAACTACATTTGCTCGATCCCCCGCAAGAAACTTTGGTGGAAAGCGAAGAGGAATTCGATAGTGTTGTTAATCCGATCGAAACCGACATACTACAGTCACAACAACTAAAGCAGGCATGGTCAAGCTTGACGCCTGTTGAGCAATTTGTGATAGAAAGCTTATGCATCGATGAATATGATGCAAAGTCAGTTTTGCGAACATTACAAACCGTGGGTTATCAATTGAATGATAAAGTAGATAATGACAATCTCGATATTCAACAGCTGTATTATTTGAAACGCAAGGCCTTGAAAAAACTGTTTGAGCAAATGAATCAGGATTCAAATAACTAACATTTTCATGTCTAGTTATTAGTAATAAACTGAATAGGATACACAACATGCATTTAAATACTGAACAAATAATGGAAATGATTGAACAACCGGCTGCTGGCGAGTTGCGACCATTCCGATTGCATGTGGCCACTTGTCCAGTTTGTCGGCAGCAATTGGATCGTATGCAAAAAACCAGTCAGCAAGTGTTTGCCGAGCTGCGTTTGTTACTGGGTCAAGAAAGTTTAGGCACGTCTCAATTACAACAATTATGGGCGCAAATCAAACCTGGTTTGTTAAAGCAGCAGCTTGATATTCGAAACATGGATACGACCACCCTCAAACACAGTTTATCTTTAATTCTACAGCAGCAAGCACACCTACCAGAATCTATGGCGCCCGAAACAAATGACCAACAGGCTAAGAGCAAACTTAAGTCAAAGCAAGTGCATTGGTTCGCTTCATTGTTGAGTTTTAATACACCTTTATGGGCGAATACGGCATTTGTGTCACTATTGTTAGTCGCTGTCATACTAGTGTTGCGTCCCACGACACCGTCTAGTCCAATCGTTGTGGCGCAGTATCAAAATAGCGATAGCGTGCGATATCAAGCTACGATGAACACGCCAGCGATTGGATTCTTTGCTTCCGCTAATTCGCGTGAGCAGCCATTTGGTAAAGTGCAAATTCAAACATTAAGTGAAAATCTGCTAAAATTTAGTTGGCCAGCGCTTCATGATGCGAAACAATATCGTTTGCAGCTTTTTCTGACGGATGCTGGAAAGGATCAATTAATTGCGGAAGAGAGCATCAGCCAAACCCATACAGTGATTCGCATCAACAAAGAATTCGAAAAACACTATCATTGGGTTCTAAGTGGCACTAATCAGGCCGATGAAACTTTTCGGGTTGAAGGTGGATTTGTTTTAACGCGGTGATCATATGAAATATTCAATTATATTGGCTAATATTATTGCTTTGTTGTGTGGTACCACACTAGAAAGTGTTGCCGCCAGCAGGGGCATTGCAATTGAAAAGACACCTATTAAGAATGAATTTGTTTCTGGGAATTTTCATGCATTAATCATCGGAAATGCAGATTATAAAGACAAAAAAAGAAAGTGGTTGCCACTGAAAACCGCTGTCAATGATGCAAAAGCAGTTGAATTAAGTTTGAGGCTTCAGTACGGTTTCGAAAACACACAATTATTATTAAACGCAAGTCGTAAAGAAATACTTCAGGCCATGTATAATTTAGGGCAGCAGGTGAAGCCAGAAGACAGTGTTGTTATCTACTATGCCGGGCACGGTTATCTTGATGAACAGTCCAAGCGAGGTTACTGGATCCCAGTAGACGCGGTGGGCGATGATCACACTTCTTATATTCGCAACTCAACCATCAAAGATGAACTGAGCATAATCGCATCGCGATCACGCCATACCTTATTAATATCAGATTCTTGTTTTAGTGGAAGTTTGTTGCGTAGCAAAATCCGAGGAACTGCAGACACTGATTATAATCAGAAGTACTATGAAAAAGTCGCGCAGAAAAAAAGCGTGCAAATCATTACGGCAGGCGGTGTCGAATTTGTGGATGACGATTATCGATCATCCGGGCATTCTCCATTCACTTATTTTTTACTAAACGAGCTTAAGCAAAATCAATCTGAACTTATTAGCATGAGTGAATTATCCAATCGAGTTAAAATTGCAGTCGCCAACAATGTCGATCAAACACCGGAAGCTGGTATATTACAAGGCGCGGGTGATGAACTTGGTGATTTTATTTTTGTTAACCTGAAAGTTTCAGTTGAAGTCAATGGCAAAACCGTCAGTGAACAAAACATTCCATTGAAGGTGGATGATCAGCGAAATGCACAACCGCAAATTCTACCATTGCCGCAAATGAAATTGTTGCCGCTTCCTGTTATTTAGGTGTATTCAATGAAACAAGTTTTAATCATCATTTTATTTATCGGTTCGCCACTGAGTGCGTGGGCCGAGTTTCATGCAGGTCTTGAAACAAGTTTGCGTTTATCAAGTTTTACTGGCCAGTATTCGCAAGTGACCGATGAAAATTTTAATAGTGGTGCAAATCAACTCAATCTTTCAGCGCAAATTGGCTATAATAATTTTTTTACCGGCTTGAGTCTAAATTCTGGCGTTTATCAATTTACTGAGCGCGCGCCTTTGCGACCGCACATACCATTGGGTATTCAGACGGGCTTAGAGAAAGTTAACCGTTTTGAATTGGACGCCATTTTGGGTTGGCGCTTTTTTCGGTATTTTAGTTTTTTCTTTGACGTCAAGACGCTAGGCTATGATTGGAGAGGCGTGAATTCAGCGGCAGCGTTTACCGGACTTGGGATTGGTGTAGGATTTGCGTATCCAGTTGCACGCCACTGGGTTGGGATTGTGGATTATGGCCGAGTGCGACGCATGCGTGTTCGCAGCGACACTGGTGTTGACAATAAAACAGGCAACATTCGAAGTTTGAACTTTGGTGTTTTATACCGTGTAACCAAGCAAGCATTTATTAGTATTCGTTTGAAGAATCAAACGCTCAACTATAGCTATGATGGTGAGGTCCGGCAAACGCATAATAATGGTGGATTAGCCTTTGGTTTTGGTTATCACTGGTAAATATTTTCGGCGAGCCTTAGTCACGAGCGCATTTTTTTACAGCTCGCAGATTAGTATTGTGTCTGCTGATCCACTGAATTTGGATTTTAGTAGTGAATATGGCGATCATGTCGTATTAAGGGTTGGTGATACATTCCGACTACTCATGCGCCTTGGAGCTGCGGCCTATGTAACCTTGCTTCATCAAGATGCGCTTGGAAAACGCAGCCTCATTGTTCCTAGTCAACATTTTCCGCAGCAGTATTATCAAGCTCAGTCCTGGCAATTTTTTCCGGCAACTGATCAAAACTTCGCATTTACAATTACACCACCCCTTGGTCAGGAATATTTTCTCCTGGTTGCAAGTGCCGAACCGCTGGATTCTGCGCCATTATTAAAGCAAAATTTAAGTCAATCCCAACACACATTAAACAAGCTGTCTAAAACAAAGGCTATTGCATTTAAACAAATCCTGCTTGAGATTGAGTAGCTAAGCCCCGATAATTAGGCTTGGGACAACGCTAGGATAAATTATGTGCGGCATTTGCGGGATTTACAACTTTGACCAGACGCTGGTTGAGCAGCAACAACTTGAAAAAATGATGCAAAAGTTGGAGCGACGCGGCCCCGATTTTGGCAAGCAATATTTGGAAAACAACCTAGGTTTGGGTCATCGACGCTTGGCGATTATCGATTTGTCATCACGTTCGCACCAACCTATGATTGACACTGCATTGGGTTTGACCATTGTTTTTAATGGTACGATATACAACTACAAAGAATTACGTGAAGAACTCAAACAAAAAAATTATCAGTTTTTCTCTGATGGTGACACTGAAGTCATTATTAAAGCCTATCATGCATGGGGCGAAACTTGCGTACAAAGATTACACGGCATGTTTGCTTTTGCTATTTGGGATCACAAAAGCAAACAAATTTATACGGCCCGCGATCGATTTGGCATTAAACCGTTTTATTATAGTCTGACAGCAAAACGATTTGCATTCGCGTCCAATATTCAATCGCTGTTGACAATGCAAGATGTTGATAAAACCCTCAGTAGTGAAGCCTTACATCATTTATTTACTTTACATGCGGTGGTACCGGCACCCTTGACGGTATTAAAGGGAATTAAAAAATTAAAACCTGGTCACTATCAAATTATTAATGCGCAAGGACAGGTGACAGAAAAACAATATTGGCGTTTGCAGGCCACACGCCCTGCAGAATCCATTAGTGATGATGAATGGCAAGAACGAATTTTGGCACGTCTACGACATGCGGTGAAAAAACGATTGGAAATTGCCGATGTGCCCGTGGGTGTTTTGTTATCGGGTGGCCTTGATTCCAGTTTATTAGTCGCCTTATTAGCTGAAGCGGGTGTTAAAGATTTGCGAACATTCTCCATAGGTTTTGCTGACATTGGCGAGGAAAAAGGCAGTGAGTTTGAATTCTCTGACCAAGTGGTCACACGTTACCAAACCCAACACCGAAAACTATTTGTCGACAATAACGATGTGCTTAAACGTTTACCAGAAGCGGTGGAGAATATGGCCGAACCCATGTTTGGTCAGGATGCAGTGGCGTTTTATTTACTCGCAGAACAAGTATGCAAAGAAGTAAAAGTGGTGCAAAGCGGGCAGGGTGCAGATGAAGTGTTTGGGGGATATTTTTGGTATCCCATCATGGCACAAGACCAATCAAAAGATGATGTGGAACGGTTTGCCAAGTATTATTTTGATCGAGATCATAACGAATATTTGCAAATGATGGATAAACGGTTTCACGGTCGAGATTATACCTCAGCCTTTACTCGCGAGGTGATGGAGTGGCCCGATGCCGATGAATATATTGATAAAGTATTACGTTTTGACGTAACCACCTTAATTGTCGATGACCCGGTTAAACGCGTAGACAATATGACCATGGCTTGGGGTCTCGAAGCACGGGTACCGTTTCTCGATCATTTATTGGTTGAAGAAGCTGCCAAGATGCCTCCTCATCTAAAACTGGGCGACGGCGGTAAAAGCATACTTAAGCGCATATCACGAGGCCGAGTACCCGATGCTGTCATTGACCGCCCTAAAGGTTATTTCCCTATGCCGGCTTTAAAATACGTACAAGGTGAGTTTTTAGAATTCATGCGCTCGGTTTTGAACTCAGAGGCCAGTCGTCAACGAGCCTTGTTCAATCCAAGCTATGTAGATAAGTTATTGAAAGATCCAGAAAAATACCACACGCGCATTCAAGGTAGCAAACTTTGGCATATTACCCTGCTAGAGTATTGGTTAGAAAAAAATGTGGATTAAGGCTAAACTAGGATTTGAATTAGCATGGCTTCTATATTAGTATGTACTGATTCAAATCCCGACCAATTCAATCGGGATTAATTAAGCAGGGACTAATATAGTCCAATTACAATTCCAGATTAACAATGATTAGAGGCATGATTTATGGACGTGATGGATCGCATTAAGCAACAAGTTGAATCAGCACCGGTTGTGATCTACATGAAAGGTTCGCCCCAATTCCCTATGTGTGGTTTTTCCAGCCGAGCAGCCCAAGCCCTGCAAGCTTGTGGTATCGAATTTGGTTATGTCAACGTATTGGAAGATCCTGAAATATTTGAAAATCTACCGCGCTATGCTAATTGGCCAACCTTTCCACAGGTCTATGTGAATGGCGAATTAATTGGTGGATGTGATATCACCATAGAATTATTCGAAAGTGGTGAGTTAAAAACCATGCTTGAAGAAGCGATTAAAGCAAGTTCAAATTAAGCTTCATCGGGTATTGAAGAAAAAAGCGGTCATTGTGCCGCTTTTTTATGGTTTATGATTAATATTCATTAAGCGTTTAACTTGCTCATCAATTGACGAGTCACTGCAAGGTACGGACGGTTTTAATTGTTGTGTCATTTCAATTGTCCTCTCAAATTGGTGCATGAATCGCCGACAGTGGTGGCACATAAGCACATGCATTTTAAACTGCATACGCTGCCATAAGCCCATGTGCTTATCATTATAATCCGTCGCTTTTTGTGTGATGTCTTTACAAGTTAACATTCAAGAGTTCTCAAGTTCATCAATGGTTTGCCATAATTTAGTTCTGGCGCGGTGTAGCAATACACGACTATTAGACTCACTAATCTGCAAAATCTTACAAATGTCATCCATGGGCAAACCTTCAAAATCCCGTAATTGTAATATGGTTCGTTGGGCCCCTGGTAGCTGCTGCAAGCTTTTATCCAAGTTTTCACGCAATTGTTCGGAGGCCAATAACTGTTCTGGGCTAGCGCTTTGCCAATGACCGGGTGTATTTGACCAAAAACCCTTGGGGTTAAAACGGTCAGGCGACACCGCACTGGCTTCAATGTCACTCGCATCTCCCCAGGCGACCGAGCGGGCCTCCTTTCTTAAACGAGTTTTAGCGCAATTACTGACAATGGTTAAAATCCAGGTTTTTAAACTGGAACGCCCTTCAAATTTCTTCAGCGACTTGATTACTGAGACCCATGCCTCCTGCACGACCTCATCGGCAATCGCGTCACCGACTATGTTACGCGCCAATTGCAGCATAATCCCCTGGTAGTCAGTGACAATTTGACGAAACGCTGCTTCTTCACCCGCCAATAGTTGTTCAATTAATTCTTGTTCCATAGCTCACTTCATTCATCCTATTTCTATATGTAACAAATGAGAGGCCTGGACGTCTAGGATTTATCGCATTTTTACTGGTCTGAATGATTCGAATGATGAGAAAAAAACGTGTTGTACTTGAATTTATTTTTTTAGTTCATTTGCTATCAGGCTCATTTGTATCCGCAGCAGAGCCAGATTGGGATGAATATGACTCAATTCTACAACAATACACTCACAACAAGACTGAGAACGGATTAAGTTACGTTGCTGTTGATTATAGGGCGTTACTAAAGCAGCCAAAATTCAATGCACTCATTGAACAAATCACCAACTTTCCACTGAAAAAATTACATACCCGTGAGGAAAAGCTCGCTTTTTATATCAATGCATACAATATTTTTGCAATAAAAATAGTTTTGCATCATTGGCCGGTTACCTCGATTAAAGATATTGGCGGCTGGTTCAATCCCGTTTGGGATAAGCCTGTGGCTAAATTAGATGGTCGAATGCATAGCTTGAATGACATTGAACATAAAATATTGCGTCCAATGAATGAAGCGCGCATTCACATGGCGATTGTGTGTGCTTCAAAAAGCTGTCCAGACCTACGTCAGGAAGCTTATCGTGCCCATTTACTTGATCAACAACTG
This sequence comes from Gammaproteobacteria bacterium, assembly GCA_029883265.1. Classification (GTDB taxonomy): domain Bacteria; phylum Pseudomonadota; class Gammaproteobacteria; order S012-40; family S012-40; genus JAOUJM01. The sequence continues at coordinate 4,986 of JAOUJM010000095.1, read as the reverse complement.
ACACAGCAAAGTCACCGATTTTTAAATAACACTTCAAAGGGACTTAAAATACAAACGAATAAAATTCAACTGTCAAAAATATTTTCATGGTTTGCGGAGGATTTTGCGGATAATGGTGGTGTGATTGCTTTTGTCCAACGTCATCACAATAAGCTTAACAAAAAACATATCATCGATGACTATTTTGATTATAATTGGGACTTGAATCAATAATATTGATGATGAAGGAGTTTTGAATGCACGCAACCCTACCCTTACTGAAGCAAAGCGATTTTCCGTTATTGCGGCGGAAAAACCTGGATATCTTGCAAGTGAATTTAGGGTATCGATGCAATCAACAATGTTTACATTGTCATGTCAATGCTGCACCGAATCGCACAGAAAACATGGATGCACAGACGGTCGATGAGGTCATCGAATTCATGTTACGTGCAGAAGTCTCCGTGCTTGATTTAACCGGTGGCGCGCCTGAATTAAATCCGCACTTTCGCCGGTTGGTAACCACCGCTCGTGACAATAATATCAATGTTATTGATCGCTGCAACTTAACCATTCTATTTGAACCCGGACAAGAAGATTTAGCGGAATTTTTAGCGCTACAGGGCGTAGAGGTTGTCGCTTCACTACCTTGTTATTCACAAGCGAATGTAGATCAACAACGTGGAAAAGGTGTATTTGATCATAGTATTGAAGGCTTGCAAAAATTAAATCAACTGGGTTATGGTCAAACAGATTCCGAACTGATTTTGAATTTGGTCTATAATCCACTCGGCGCAAGTTTACCACCCTCGCAGCAAGAACTGGAACTGGATTACAAAAAAGAATTATACGAGAATTTTTCGATCGTGTTTAATCAACTTTTCACTATTACCAATATGCCCATTAAACGCTTTGGTAGTACCTTAATCTCCAAAGGCACGTTTGAATCTTATATGAATTTATTAAAAGAGTCGTTTGATCAAGTCAATTTGCAGAATGTAATGTGCAAATCACAAATCAGTGTTGATTGGCAAGGATATATTTATGATTGTGATTTTAATCAACAATTAGAATTACCTGCATTGATTGCTCAACGAGCGAAAACACATGTGCGCGATTTGCAATTGCTAGAACTGCAGGATTCAACCATTGCCGTTGCTGATCACTGTTATGCCTGTACTGCTGGTCAGGGCAGTAGTTGTGGTGGGGCCTTGGCTTAATTGTAAGAGGAAACCTTATGAATGTCGTAAAAAATGTTTTAGACCGTTACTCTGAAGGTGCAAAAACTCGCCAAGAGAGTTTGTGTTGCCCGGTAGATTATGACAGTCGTTCACTCGCCAATTTACCGCAAGAAATAATTGAAAAAGATTATGGATGTGGCGATCCATCCCGCTATGTGCGTGAAGGTGATGTGGTTCTGGATTTAGGTAGTGGCGGTGGAAAAATTTGTTACATGGCTGCAAGTTTGGTCGGTGAACAGGGTCGTGTGATTGGTGTTGATATGAATGACGATATGCTCGCACTGGCGCGAAAATATCAAAAACAAATGGCAGAAACCATCGGTTCCGACCGCGTAGAATTCCATAAAGCATATATCCAGGATTTAGCACTTGATGTCGATGCGATGGAAAATTATTTACAAGAGAAACCAATAACAAATGCTCAGGATTTGGCTGATCTAGACGCTTGGAAAAGTCAGCACAAAACCCAGCAGCCACTAATCGCAGATCATAGTGTTGATTTGGTGATTTCTAATTGTGTTCTGAATCTGGTTGATGAAAAACAAAAAGCTCAGTTAGTTGCAGAAATTTTTCGTGTACTTAAGCCCGGTGGGCGGGTTGCGATTTCAGATATTGTGAGCGACGAAATTGTACCGCAGCATTTGCAACAAGATCCTAGCCTATGGTCCGGCTGCATTTCGGGCGCCTTTCAAGAATATGAGTTTTTGCAAGCATTCGTTGATGCAGGTTTTAATTATGTCAGCTATGACAAATGGGATGCTCAACCATGGCAAGTGGTGGAAGGCATTGAATTTCGTTCAGTGACGTTATTGGCTAGCAAACCATTGGGTACGGAATGCATTGATCGTGGTCATGCTGTCATATACAAAGGTCCTTTTGCAAAAATTTATGATGATGAAGGCCACGTTTTTATTCGTGGGAAGCGCATGGCCGTATGTGAACGAACATTTAAACAACTTATCGAAGGTGATTTGGCAGACCAGTTTATCGGGGTGCAGCCCCACGAATTATTGCCAGCAAAAAATTGGTGCGCGCCACATGGCACTGAGCGTACTGTGCAAGAAACCAAGGGTGGGCTGATAAGCACTAAAACAGAAGCGAGTTGTTGCTAGATAGTTGTGATTAGTATCATTATTCCTGTTTTGAATGAAGCGGAAGGAATAGAGTTTCTTTTGCAGAAACTGCAAGTGCATCGTAATGTGGGCCATGAGATTATTGTTGTGGATGGCGGCAGCCAGGATCAAACCATATCACGCTCACGCACCTATGCGGATCATGTGATTCAAACCGAAAAAGGTCGTGGATTACAAATGAATAAAGGTGCTGCGATTGCGAGAGGTGAGATTTTATTGTTTTTACACGCCGACACTCAGTTACCATCAATCGAACTTTGCCTGTTGTCGCAGGAACTGAATGCAAGTAAAAAAAATTGGGGTCGATTTGATGTTAAGCTCAGTGAAAATCGTATTATATTTAAAATGATTGCGAGTTTAATGAATTTACGTTCTCGTTTTAGCTCAATTGCGACTGGAGATCAGGCAATTTTTGTTAGAAAAAAATTCTTTATGCGGCTCAACGGATTTGCTGATATTGTTTTAATGGAAGATATCGAGTTTTGTAAACGAGCCAAACGCTTATCAAAGCCTCTATGTTTAAAAGTAAAGGTAACTACGTCTAGTCGTCGTTGGCAACAAACGGGTGTCTGGCGTACGATCATTCTCATGTGGCAGTTACGTTTTGCCTATTATTTTGGTGTGCAACCTGAAACGTTAAAGCAATACTATCGCACTCATGTTCGCTAAGATTCAAAATGCCATTATTGTTTTTGCCAAGGCGCCCATCGCTGGCTATAGTAAAACCCGATTGATTCCTTTTATTGGCGCCGATGCTGCGTCAAAACTCCAAGAACAATTTATTCAACGAACATTAAAAACTGTATGTAGCGACCGAGACTGGACAGTGTATTTGTTTACCACGCCACACAGTGAGTTCCCTGTTTTTCAAGAATGGTCAACCCAAGCTGGTTTGTTGTTTCGCCAGCAAATTACTGGCGATTTGGGGCAGCGAATGGCAAATGCTTTTGCACAAATCAAACAATGCCATGATAGAGTCATCATTATTGGAACTGATTGTCCTGACTTAAACGTAGCAGCATTGCATCAAGGTTTTGCTTGTTTAGATCATGATGATGTTGTTATTTTTCCAGCGGAAGATGGGGGGTATGTGGGTCTTGGTTTGAAGAGCTTAATGCCTGGGATTTTTCGAAACATAGACTGGAGCACAGAAAAGGTTTTACAGCAAACGATGGAACGAATTAAGCAGGTGGGGGCGACTTGGCATCTAATGCCAGAACTTTGGGATGTAGATAATTATGAAGACTATAAACGTTTTGAAAAGTTACTGCAAAATGAAAACAGCCTGTCAAAATTCAAACATTAATCACAAAACTAAACTTTAGCTAATGGATTACCATCTCCACCACTACTGGTTTTTCCAGTCGGTCCATAAGTGTTGTTCGCAGGTGATCCGTTCAAAATGTCTAATGCAAATTGTGTGGTGTGATGGCGCAATTCAAGTACGGTTCCATTAATAGTATTTTGGCGCTGACAGGCCTTTGCATTTTCACTTAAATGTTGCCATTGACTTGCTAAACCTAATTGGGTTTGTGCATCTGCGGCTTCAAGCGCTTGACGAATACCATTAATGCTAATTTCTATGTTGGCTGATTTTAAGCAGTCCAACCAATCTTTATTTAAAATATCTAGTAAATCAACTAATGCCTGTTTTTCGCTGGTTAAATCTATCAGTTCAGCAGTGTCACGTTTCTTAAGCACATCATATTCTTGCTGCAGCAAGGCCACTAAAGCGGCCGTACTCTCGTTTAATGCATTTAATAATTGTTTGGCAGCATCTGGGAAGTTGTTAATCATGACTCGCCCAACTTTTCATTGATTTGTTTTTCTAATTGCAATAATTTATCTGCGATTCGTTCTGGATTGAAATCAAATTCCCCACTTTCAATTTTGGCACGTACAGCAGCGACACGATTTTCATCGACCACAGGTTGCATGGCTAATTGAGATTCTACGGCTTTAAGGTGCTGTGCAATCGGTGTGAGTGTAAGTGAATCATCACTGGATTTATTTTCACGCTCTAGCTCAGTGATTTGCTCACGCTTATGTTTAAGCTGTCCACCCTCTTGGATGCCGGTTACTTTATTTCCTACCGGACTGTTATTAATATTAATAGGCATTGTTCAGTTCCTCTGAATGGTTGTTCGCCTCATGTATCGGTTGCTCTTAGAACAACTTTAAGAATATTTATAATAATTTAGCGCTTTAGCCACACACCATTCAGTTTATACCCCATGCAATTAAGCGTCCAGTATTTAGATGAAACTTTTTTTACAATTGAATTCTAATCACACCTGCTCGAATGACTTCTCCTTCAACTGTTTTTTTTGAAGAAATATTGGTAACACGAATTAGGTCACCCTTGGAGCCATCCATAAGTGCTTGTCCGGTCATGCGAATTTCAAACTGTTTGCGACCGGCAATGATTGTCACTTTTTGTCCTCGTTTTATAATGGTAGGTAAACGCAAGTGGCGTTTTCGTAGAATCGTTCCACTCCGGACTGGGGTTTTCACAATCATACCGATAATATCATCAACCTGTGAGTAGTAGCTTCGGCCCTTGGCGTTTAAGTCCTGATTGCTAATATAGAGGTCTTGTGCCCGTACCACATGACCGCGACTCAGGACACCTT